>JAUVAM010000643.1 GCA_030591745.1 Deltaproteobacteria bacterium | reverse complement strand
TGCATTACTGGCGCACCAAGGGAGGAGCGGAAGTTGATTTTGTTCTTGTCTCAGGTTCACGAACTGTCGGTATTGAGGTAAAAACTACTTCAAAGCCCTTTGGCCGATCATCACGCAGCTTTGTTCGCACCTATCATCCAGAGCAGTTCTATATCGTCTCCTTTTCAAAACCCGACTCACCGGGTTATGAGATTGAGGGAACTCCCGTGAACGAGATTTGGATCTGCGATCTCGCAAAAGAGCTGGCTCACCTAGCTCTGCACAATACGCCGTAAATGGGCCTGGGAACCTTATGACGGCTTGACACGTCAAAGACATTACACGAGAATCCGGACCAAGACATGGCAAGCTTGACTCACAGCATGTTGAACTGTTCGCTCATCTGGCAAAGTACGATGCTGGAAGAACGAGCTTTCCCCCCCGGCCAACGGGTCACCGTCGGCGAAGATCATCGTGCTACCTTCACCTTGCCCGCCAACCTGGGCAAAAAGCGTTGCGTATTCAAGTCCAAGGCCAGCTCTTGTGAGTTGTGGTTGCAGGAAGGCATGCTGGGTCGGGTTCAGATCAAGGGACGCACCTGGGAGGTCGATGAGCTCTTGACGGACCCTCAGGGCTTGGCTGATCGCAAAGGGCATTCGATGGTCTATGAGCTGGAGCCCGGCGATGGTGGGGTGCTTGTTTTCGGCTCAGTGGGCTTGGCGTTTCAGTTGGGGAAGGCGGCGCCCGGCCTGCCCCCCTCCAGTGTTGGGCAAATCTTAGGGGCGGACAAGACGGTCACCCGTGCTTTTGGGGCCAGCGTCGCGCTCATGGTGATGCTCATGCTGGTGTCTCGGCTTTTGGGCGCGCCTGGAACGGCATTTTCGATTGAGCAATTGCCTGATCGATTTGTGTCTTTTGTGGTGGATGATCCGAGCTTGGTCAAGGATTTCAAAAAGGACCTGAAGGAACTTGAGAAAAAGCAGGCAGAAGAGGTCAAGAAACGCAGCAAACCCAAGCGCAGCAGGCCCGAGGAACGCCAGCCCGAGAAGAAGGCGGTGGAATCGCCCGCGGATGATGCTGAAACCAAGCGCATTCGGGAAAAAGTAGCGAAAAAGGGCATGGTGGCTGAGTTATCCAAGGCCCGCAGGCGCAACAGCGCGTTGGCGCATGTACTCAACGACGGTGGTCTGGGCATGAGCATCGATTCCGCCATGTCGGCCATGCGCCACGGCAAGGCTCGCGCCCGCTTGCTGACCTCCAAAGGCGCGGGCGGCATCGTCGTGCCCAGCCTGGTTTCCCGGCGCGGCAGCGAAGAAGCCCTGGGCGAAGGCATCTCCGACGCGGGGCCCAAGACCGGTCGAACCGCCAGTCGGGTGGCGAGCGGCAGCCGTTTGGCCGAAAGGGCCGAGGCCAGCTTGTCTTTGCCTTCCGCTGCCTCCACCACGGTCACCGGCGGCACCCTGTCGAAGAAGGCCATCGCCAAGGTCATCATGCGCAACAAGGGTGCCATCAAGTACTGCTATGAATCACAGCTCACACGCTTCCCCACTCTGCGAGGCAAGGTGGTTGTGGATTTCATCATCGAAATGAACGGCAGCGTGCGCACGGCCAAGGTTTCCAGCAACAAGCTCAACAAGGCGGCGGCCAAGGCCAAAGTAGCGAGCTGCCTCATGCGATTTGTTCGACGATGGCAATTTCCCAAGCCGAAAGGCGGCAAGGTGCGCGTTATTTACCCCTTCACCTTTGGTCGGAAAAGATGAACCGACGTAGCCTAAAAAAACTTCTCTGCATGGGATTGATGGGCATCGCCCTGCTTGCCTGCGATGCCGAGCGCTATTTCGGTCCCTATGACGTGGTGGTGCCGACGGCCCTCGGCGAGAGTTCGGCGGCGCGTACCTTCGATATGCCCCTGGACGCCACGGATGTAAACGAGTTGGAAGAATTCGATCTTTGTATCGAGTTTGAGCCCGAGCGAGAGCTGCCCTGCATCTGCGATTACCCTGGAATCAGTCTAGGAGAGCAAGACACCCGCGTCGATTATCGACTGGTTCATGAGGGCGGGCAGGAAATCAACGCCCTGGTGTGGATAGGCGTCGACAAGCGCCCGCAGGATCCGGACCCGGATCTGCTCCCTGATCTTCCCTGGATCGAGGTCTTGGGAGAACACCTGCACCGACTGAACCCGGGCCAAATTGTGGAGACCAGCTTTTTGGAAGAGGAAATAGCGGACATGGAATTGGCCTGGGCCATCGAACGCCACAGCATCTGCGGCGAGGACGAGGATGCCTGGCCCGCGCCCATCACTCTCTTTATCGGCGTCAGTCTGCCGGGAGAGGAGCCTGACGCGGTGCTTTCCCTGGAGTGGGTTGTGCGTGTGCGGGATGGGGGTTGGGATGGGGGTTGAGAT
>JAUVAM010000435.1 GCA_030591745.1 Deltaproteobacteria bacterium | reverse complement strand
TACTGGAAGCGCCTGACCGAACGAGAGGCCCACGCTACCTTGGACAGCCAGCTTGGGGGATTGAGTCGCGCGGCTTTCGACGATGCCGTGGAGACCATCAACCTCACCTTGAAAAATTGCAACCGCTGGACCATCTACTCCGAGATCATGCGGCGCACCCCGGCTTTACCCATTTCGGCCCAGGGGCAAGACCCGGAAGAAGGGACCCCGTCGGTCCAAATCGCAGACAGCCATCCCAGCGTGAATCCGGACGGCGCCACGGAGCAAAAAACCAGCGCCCAACGGGCCCTTGAGTTGGGCCAAGTACTCAACCAGGCCTTGCAGGAATTAAGCGACGAGCAACGGCTCATACTCACCAGCCGTTGGTTACACGATCAGACAGCCAGACAAATCGCCAAACTGCTCGATCGCTCGGATTCGAAGAAAATTTATTCAGAGATCGACGGTCTCAAGAAGCAGTTAAGGGGCCAACTGGAGAAGGCGGGCTTCCATTTCGCGGAGGTCGCCTCGGGCCTGGGGGTCATCGAGGGCTTGCTTGCCAAGGCAAGCGCCTGATGAAAAAGACAAAAACAAAAATGGTGACGAAGATCACTTTTTTTCAGGAGGATGGCGAAACGCATCCGTCCAACAAAAGTATGAACATGGATGAATCCCATGAATTGCCCTGATCCAAGAGCCATAGAATCCCTAGCTTGCGGCGCGGGCGACGAAAAAGAACGACTGGCCCTGATGGACCATGTGGCCAACTGCCCGAATTGCCAGCAAGAATGGGCCTTCGTCCGCCTGATGCAAATCCAGCATCTTGCTCAGGCTCCGAAGGATGGACATCTGGACGATGAGGCTTTCTGTGCCCTGGCGGATCGGGCCATGGACGAAAAACAAAACCAACAGGCCTTGGCCCATCTGGCCGCCTGCCCCAGTTGCTTGAGCCAGTGGGTCGGCCTTCAGCGCAATTTGGAAACAGCAGAAGAAGCGGAGCAAGCCCCTCCTGCCGGGCTCGTCGAAAAAGCCCTGAGCCTTGCCAAAGCCGACACCGAAGAACCCGCCGAGTCCTGGTGGTCCAGTTTGTTCAACGTGGCGCGACCCTGGCAATGGGGTCTGGCCTGGGGATCGGCCACGGCAGTCCTCTTGGCCACGCTCTGGTTTGCCCCCGATGTGCCGCCATCCAGCCCTCCCAAGTTGGATTTACCCCAAATGCAAGAACAACCGGTGGTGGCCGACAAGCCGAACTTGGCCCCAAAGGTTTCCGAACCCAAGCTCTCGCCCCCGCCGGTGGATACGCCAGCCCTGCTAGCCCATGGCGTGGAACAAAAACCCAAGCCTCCGATACCGGCATCGCTCATCGATCTGGCCCGCCACTCCTTGCCCTCGGAAGCCTTGCGGGCTCGCCTGGTCCACGGCCTGACGGACCCAGGGTCCAAGGGCCTCAATCAAGCATTTAAACTCGGCCGGCTTCTGACCTACAACCAGCGCTTCGCCAAAGCCGGGGCTCAAACAGAAATCCGCCAACTGCTGGCAAGCAACACCAAGGCCCTGGCCGAGGGATTGAAGCAGTCCGGTCAAGCCAAACTCGCGGGCATGGCCGATGACCTCGTCATGGAGTTGAAGGCCAATTCGCCTGCCCTGGACGTTTTGCAAGTCCGCCTGGATGTCCTGCATCAAGCCACGGCTGAATGGCTCAACACCGACCCCCGCAAAGCCGCTGGCGCATGCCTGGGCAAGCTAAGCCAAAGCTGGCGCATGCGACCAAAATCCGATGCGGGGAGCATGGCGCTCTTGCAGTCCTGTCGCAGCAGGTTGGCATCCATGAGCAACGACGACCCCGCACAGAAAGCCCTGCTTACACTGCTGGACGACTTGGCCAAGGCCAAGGCAAATCAATTCCCCAATGCGATAAAGGCCATGGAAGACCAGATTCTCACCGCACCCTAAGCCCCGTCTGAAAAAGCCAAGCTTCAATTGTTCTGAATTTCGTCGGCCAGATCCTCTGCATCATAAAGCTTGCGCAGGGCCTCGATGACATATGCACTGTGCACTACGACCGCTCGGTTGAGCGTATCGTCAAAGAAAAACCGCCCGGCAAGGCTCTCGATGTTGCCGTCAAAAACCACGCCCACCAATTCGCCTGCTTTGTTGATCACCGGCGAACCCGAGTTGCCACCGATAATGTCGCAGTCGCAAACGAAGTTCACCGGCGTTGCCAATTTCAGGTACTTCCGTTTATCCCAATACCGCTTAGGCAACGCCCAATCACCCTGATCACCAAAACCCAAAGCCCGGTCGTAAAGACCATAGAGGGTTGTCATATAGGGAGCCCTGGTGCCATTCATGGGATAGCCGCGAAGCGTGCCGAAGGTCAGCCTCAACGAAAAGGTAGCGTCGGGATAAGCCCCTTTGCCGTATATGGCGAATCGGGCCCGCGCGATCTGTTCTTTGGCCGGTATGGTGACACTCTCGAAGGTCTTTTTCCTCCAAATCTCGTTGGCCACCATGATGGGCACCAACTTTCGGGCCAACACGATCAAGGGATCGGTGGATTTTTCCACCGCCGCCACGCCACCCTCCACCAGTTGTTTTCGAAAAGCCGGATCGAACAACTTGCTCTGCCCACAAAGTTTCTCCGCGGCCATCTTGGGATCACCCAGGTTGCGAAGAATCTTGGCAAAAGAATCCGTTGCCTTCAGTCCATCAAGAGAAAACACGATGGCCACTTGCAGTTTGACGGCTTCGAAATCGGAATACAAAGGCGCCGCCGAAAAAAGCCTGAATTTCAAACGCTCAATTTCCGAATCATGAAATCCGTCCAAACGCTCGCCGTCCGGTTTCTTCAACTCATGCACCAACTTGACGATGGTGATCGCATGCTTGGCCAGGCTGGAGCCCCATAGCACCTGACGCATCCTCTGCTTGAGCTCGTCGACATGGCGCACATAGACCCGCTCCAGATCCTCCCAGGCCCCACCATAGGCCTTTTGCCACTCCACCTTGCCCGTCACCCGCCGACGGAATTCCTGCTCGGCCTTTTTGCGCCGCGCCATGAATCCTTCATCATTCAGGCTCTTGAACATGCCTCCGTATGCCTTCCTGCCATTGGCATAGCCGAAGAGCGCCGTTTTCGCTTGCCGATTCTGTTCATCTCCAGTCGATGCGTATGCCTTCAATGCCTCCAGCATCCGATCCATGAACTGAATCATGAAGGGATAAGAGACATCCCTTTGAACCTCAAGCTGTACCAAGGAATCAAGCCTATCGGTCGACCCAGGGTGTCCGGTGATAAATACCAACTCATCCTTGTCCGCTCCGGCCTTGCTCCATTTGAGAAAGTGCTCAACCTTAAGCGGTTTTCCGTCTTCATAAACGCGGAAAAATGCCATATCCAAATCGTAGCGGGGATAGGTAAAGTTGTCCGAATCACCCCCAAAAAAGGCCGCCTGCTTCTCCGGGGCCATGACCAAGCGAACATCTGTGTATTTCTTGTAACGATAAAGCCAATATTCACCACCGTGATACAGGCTGACCACCTCGCATTCCAAACCTGTTTTTTCTTTGGCCTCTTTTTCTATACGAGCCCGAGCCGCCTTGCGTGCATCAACCGCCTTGACCCGATCCATGCCCTTGTCCACACCGGCCATCACTTGCTGGGTCACGTCCTCCATGGCCACCAGGACATTGAGCTCCAGGGCGACACACGGAATCTCGTCCTTAAGCTCGACCGCATAAAAACCATCCTTGACGTAGTCCTTTTTTTCCGAAGACATCTTCTGTAACTGCCCCACCGCCACATGGTGGTTGGTGATGACCAAACCATGAGGACTGACAAAAGAACCGGATCCCCCATTCATGAAACGAACCGACGCCAGCCGCAAATGATCCAACCAAGCCTGCCCTGGTGTGAATCCAAATTGTTCCTTGAGCAACTGGCTCGGTGGATTGTCAAAAGTCCACATGCCCTCCCCCGCATGAACCACCGAAGGGAGCGAGCCAAAGCAAGCAATCAACAAACCAGCCAGCACGGAAAAACAACACTTTCCTGCTTGTTTATTCATCTTCTTCTCCTGTCGACAAAGGCCTCCGCAACAAGAGACAACCTAACACAAACCAAATTCAAGATCCTTTTCACCAGTTGACTATATGCCCTCCGGGCGGCTAGGCTTCACGCATGTGTGGCTTCGTGGGCATCGTGGACGGAAAGAACTGCAGCCGAGACGTGGTGCTCGGTCTGCAGGCATTGCAGCACAGAGGGCAGGACAGCGCAGGTTTGGGCACCATCGATCGCGGACAGTTCCCCCTCGTCAAGCGCCTGGGTCTTGTGCATCAAGGTTTCGGCGCAACCGAAATCGAGCAAACCCCGGGTAATATCTGCATC
>JAUVAM010000049.1 GCA_030591745.1 Deltaproteobacteria bacterium | reverse complement strand
GACTCGCTCCACCATCACCCGCCCGTACCACGAGCGGTCGAAGATGGTCACGTGGCCTGACTTGGGCATGGCGCGCCAAAAACGCCAAAGGTAGTGATGCGCCTTCTCGACATCATTGGGCGCCGCCACGGGCACCACCTCATATCCCCTGGGGTCCATGTTCTGGACCACCCGCCTGATATTGCCGCCCTTGCCGCCTGCGTCCCAGCCCTCATAAACGATCACCAGGGGAATCCGTCGTCGATACAACTCGTGTTCCAGCTCCCAGATGCGCTTCTGGTGCTTTTTCTTCTGGGCTTTGTACTTCGGCTTGGTGAGGTTCAGGGACAAATCCACCCTGTCCAAAACCGAAGCGTTCAAGCCGTCCAGGTACGAATCGCTTCGCTCATGTTCAAGGGGTTCGAGGCTCGGCCGATCTATCGCGGCCAGCCTGTCTTCCATGGCATGAATAAACGTTTGGAAGATCTTGATGGTGGCGAAGCGCTCATCAGTGGCCTCAACCACGGTCCAGGGCGCGAAGACCGTGTCCGTACGCTCGACCATCTCCTCCACCGCCAAAGCATACTTCTTGTATTTCTTGTTCTGCGCCCAATCAGCCTTGGTCACTCGCCAGGCCAAGGATGGATTCTTTTCCATCCCCTGAAAGCGTTTTTTCTGCTCTTCCTTCGAAATGTGAAGAAAAAACTTAATGATCACGGCACCGTCGGCGACAAGTTGCCGCTCAAAAAAACGAATCTCATCGTAGGACAGATTTCGGGTGGCGTCGTCGATGTGACCCTCCACGCGATCCTGCAAAACCCTTCGATACCAGGAACGATCGAGGATGGCCATACGTCCTTTGGCCGGCGTGTTAACCCAAAAACGCCATAGAAAAGGCCGCAACGCCTGTTCCTCGTTGGGATCAGCGGTCAGGTGAACCTTGATGCCACGGGGGTCCAAAGGCAGCATCAGCTTGTTGATCATCGTGCCCTTGCCGGCCGCCTCCCAGCCCTCAAAAATGATCATCACAGGAATGCCTTGCTCCTTGGCCTTTCTCTGTAACTGACTGAGTCGAATTTCCATCTCGGGAATCACGCGTTTGGCGTCTTCTTTGCTGACCTTCTTCTTTAGATCGATCTTATCGAGCATGGGTCCTCCGGTGGTGAGGATGATCTTGGGCATGGTACCCTGGAATGGGGGTGATTTGACAAATCAAACTGGACAAGAAAACAGAATGGGCTTAGTTTATGTGGAGCTTTGTTGGGATCTTTTGGAGGAATGGCCGAGTGGCCGAAGGCGGCGGTCTTGAAAACCGCAGCACTGCAAGGTGCCGGGGGTTCGAATCCCTCTTCCTCCGTTACAAAAAAAGCCTGATGCCCTGTGGGTGTCGGGCTTTTTCCTTTGGATTACAGCACTTTTATGCCGGAAACTATTGACTTGAATCCCCGAACATGGCATTTTATAAAATCCAGTGAGGGTTAATTGACTGGATTTATAATTTGAACGTTAGGGCCTTCTTGCGTACCTGGGTGCGTCCCCATCCCCCCCGACACCTGGGAACCTTGGAGGCCCATTTTTTTGTCTTTTTTCTGAAAGTAAGCATCAAGACCTTATCGAGCATTCAGCTTGACATGCCCATGCAGCAATGCTAGGTGAAGTGCTCGTTTCGGCAGAATAGCTGCCTGGTTCTGTGACAAGGTGAGGTTGAATGTTGCAATGGAGAGATGGCCGAGAGGCTGAAGGCGCAGGTTTGCTAAACCTGTGAATGGGTAACTGTTCCGAGGGTTCGAATCCCTCTCTCTCCGTTTTTTTTACGCCCATAGCTCAGTTGGATAGAGCGTCGGACTACGAATCCGAAGGTCAGAGGTTCGAATCCTCTTGGGCGTGTTTTTGTGAGGGCGACCCGGTGAATCACTCCGATCAGTTCTGGATGCAGCAGGCACTCGACGAAGCGAATAAGGCCTATGTCGAGTCAGAGGTTCCGGTTGGGGCCGTGGTCGTCTTGGGCGATCGCATCGTGGGACGAGGACGCAACGCCAAAGAAAAAGACCAGGATCCCACCGCCCACGCCGAAGTGCTGGCATTACGACGGGCGGCCACCGAATTGGGACGCTGGCGACTACATGACTGTCAATTGTTCGTCACCTTAGAGCCCTGCCCCATGTGTGTTGGTGCCATGTTGTCTACCCGCATTGAACGCTTGGTTTTCGGATGCACTGACCCCAAGGCGGGAGCAGCTGTCAGTTTGCTACAATTGGCTGACGATCCCCGCTTCAACCACCGAATGCAGGTGGCTTCGGGCATCATGGCGGAAGAATCCGCCGAGCTATTGCGAGAATTTTTTCGCCTGCGGCGCAAAAAAAAGTAAGCTACAAGACAACCTTACAGGTTCTTTGTCAATTCAAGTAACGCCATGGCCGCAAGCCCTCGATTTGGGTGCTTTTGGTCGTCGCGTCGCTCCTCATTTTCCGCGATAACCGGACTTTTTGGAGAGATGGCCGAGTGGTCGAAGGCGCCTGCCTCGAAAGCAGGTGTACCCTCTGGGTACCGGGGGTTCGAATCCCTTTCTCTCCGTTATTTGTTGAATCGACCGGCTGTGGAGAGATGCCCGAGAGGCCGAAGGGGTACGATTGGAAATCGTATGAAGGGTAACCTTCCGAGGGTTCGAATCCCTCTCTCTCCGCTATCGGTTTGGGGGCGACTGGGTCCTGCGCAACGGCGGGATGCTAACTCCGTCAGACCCGGAAGGGAGCAGCGGTCGCATCTTTGTCGTGTGATGCAGGGTTGCCTGGTCGCCCCCTTTTTGCTTTTCTAAAAGACACTCGAATGAGGTCGGCATGTCCTACCTGGTACTAGCTCGCAAATATCGTCCCAACACCTTCGAAGAGGTGGTGGGGCAAGAAGGCGTGGTCCGAACCCTGCAAAATGCCATCGGCATGGAGCGGGTGGCCCACGCCTACCTCTTCACCGGTGCGCGGGGCGTAGGCAAAACCACCGTCGCTCGATTGCTCGCCAAAGCGCTGAACTGCGAACAAGGGCCCACGGCAACCCCGGACAACACCTGCCCAAGTTGCTTGGAAATCGTGCGGGGCAGCTCGCCCGACGTCTTCGAAATCGACGGTGCCTCCAATACAGGTGTGGACGATGTCCGGCAACTTCGGGACAACAGCCAATATCTACCCGCTCGCAGTCGCTACAAAATCTACATCATCGACGAAGTGCACATGCTGTCCACCAGTGCCTTCAATGCCCTGCTCAAGACCCTGGAAGAACCACCGGCGCACGTCAAATTCATCTTCGCCACCACCGAAGCCCATAAGATCCCGGTGACCGTCTTGTCCAGATGTCAGCGCTTCGACTTCAAGCGCATCAGCTCCGCCGACATCCAGACGCATCTGGACAAAGTCCTGACCGCCGAGGGCATGCAAATCGAACCGGAAGGTCTGCGCATCATCGCCAGGCAAGCCGGAGGCAGCATTCGGGACTCCTTGAGCTTGACCGATCAGGTACTGGCCTTCGGCGGTGAGACCATCAGCGCCGAACAAGTCCGCACGGCCCTTGGCCTTGCCGACGCCGCCCTCTTCGAAGAAGTGATCGAACAAGTTTTACAAAATCGACCCGACGAACTCATGCAACTGGTCGAAAAGCTTTTCGACGAAGGGCACGATCTGAAACGCTTCATCGAAGGGCTCCTCTGGCACGTACATCGCCTGGTTCTTTTCCGCAGCCTGAAGAAACCCGACGAACTGGTGGACCTGCTGGATGAAGAACGAGAACGATTGCGGAACCAGGCAGGCCTTGCCGATCGCCTTCGCTGGCATCAAATTTTTGACGTACTCTCCCGATGCGCCGAAGACCTGGGCCGCCACCCATATCCGCGCCTGGTTTTGGAGACATCCCTGCTGCGCCTGACCGCCATTGAACCGGTGGTGGCCATCGACGAGTTGCTGGCGCGGGCCGAGGCATTGGCGAAGCAAGTCACTTCCGGCCAAATGCCCTCCGGCGGAGGGAGCACCGGCGGCTCGGGGGATTCGCGCCCCGCTCCGGCGCCCAGTCGGACATTCACACCCCCGACCCAACAGGCCAAATTCACGCCACCGACCCAACAGGCCAAATTCACGCCACCGACCCAACAGACCGATCCGTCGGCACCACAACCCCAGCCACCACCCAAACCAGACACGCCGAAAAAACACTATAATAACGAGCAGGAGGCCTGGGAGGCACTGGTGGCCCTGGTCGCCAAGCGCCGCCCTTCCTTGGGATCTTTTTTGAGCCACGCCCGTATTCTGCAGGTATCGGCGGGACTGGTGCGTTTCGCCTTCGTACCCGGCAGTTTTTTTGCGGACCAGGTCAAAAGCGACCGGAACATCAAAGAACTCGAGCAGCTATGCAGCGAGTTCTTCGGCCAAGCCACCAAGATCCAAATCGAAGAAATCGAACAAGAAGGCAACCCAGACCTGGCCCCATCCCTGGCCGACACCCGAGAGACTCAAGCCCAGGAAATCCAGGCCGAAAAAGAACGAAAGGCCCGGGAACACCCCATGGTCAAAGAAGCCATCCGGGTCTTTGGGGCCGAGGTCATCGATGTGCGCACGGATCTGGGACGCAAGGACTAAGCAAAGGAAACGATCATGCAGAACATGCCTGGCCTCCAAGAAATGATGCAGCAGTTCCAACAAATGCAGCAACGCATGAAAGAAAAGAAAGCGGAGCTGGCCAAAAAAACCACCACGGCCAACGCCGGAGGCGGCATGGTCAAGGCCACCGTCAACGGGGCTGGCAAGCTCCTCAACATTGAGGTCGAAGAAGAGATCCTGACATCAGGTGACCGGGAGATGTTGCAAGATCTGGTGGTGGCCGCGGTGAATCAAGCCCTGGACGCCTCCAAGCGCATGACCGACGAGGCCTCGGGCGATTCGCCGGAAGGGTTTCCCATGGGGGGCCTTGAGGACATCATGAAGCTCTTCGGCGGTGGCTGAGGGGGAAAACAACCATGGCCGGCGCCCTGCAACGACTCATCAAGCTACTTCGCCAACTTCCCGGCATCGGAGAAAAGACGGCCTCCCGGATGGCCTTGGCCATCTTGGCCGCCCCCGACGACTACGGTCGCGCCTTGGCCCATGGGGTGTCCGAGGTCGTGGAGCGGGTTCATCCATGCGCCCGTTGTGGCAACCTGACCGAGCTGGAGATCTGCGGTATCTGCGGAGACAGCCGCCGGGACAATGGCTTAATCTGTGTGGTTGAAAAAGTCCCCGACCTGATGGCCATCGAGGCCTCTGGAGAGTATCAGGGTCTGTACCACGTTCTTTCTGGTGTCCTGAACCCCTTGAGCGGAACCGGGCCCGAACAAATTCGGGCTGAACAACTGCTCGGGCGACTGGGCAGCGACGTCCGCGAGGTCATCTTGGCCACTTCATCCAGCGTGGAAGGCGAAGCCACCGCCCTGTATCTCAAACAGCACATCGAAGCCCAGGGGATCACGGTCAGCCGTATCGCCTCCGGCATCCCCGTCGGCGGCGAGCTGGAGTACGCGGATCAAAACACGATCTCCCGAGCGCTTGCCGGAAGACGCAATATCTAAAACCATGAAAGCACCTTTTACGAAGCCATCATGATTGCCCTGATCGAAGAGATCACCCGCCAGCAATTGCGCTCGTTACGCTTGATCTTTGGCGTACTCGTTACGCTGGTGTTGCTCCTGGTGGCCAGCTCCTGGTGGCTTGGCAGCTCGACCGCGGCGGGCACAATTTGGGTGGAGGCCATCCTGGGTGGTCTGGCCGCCATTCTGATCGGCGTCTTGTTGCCCTGGCAGCGAAGACGCATGATGGATATCGAGCGGGTGCGCCATGCGGACGAGGCTTTGTTACAACGCTGGGGCTTGCCGCCCGATGTGGACCTCCACCTGGGCCGACCAGCCGTCTACTTGACCCGCTACACGGCTGGCTGTGTGTTGAGTTGGGGACTGAGCGCGGCCGTTGCACTTTACGGCCTGGTGGCTCGCATGCTCGGCGCCGGCGCCCTGGTCTCCGGCCTCTTCTTCGCGGCCGCCACCTTCAGCCTGCTCTTGCTCCCGCCCGACGGGAAGAAGCTACGCCAACGCCTGGCGCAATTACTTGGCAACAATCTCTGAGCTATTCCCGAATATCCAATGGTGCCAAGCGATAGCTGCGCTTGCCCAGCTCGGGCGGGCAAATGAAATCCATGCTCCGGTAAGTACTGAAGGGCGCTGTGCAACGAAGTGGTTCCCCCTCGGCATCCTCGCTGTCGGTGTGGATAACCAAGGTGGCGCGCTTGGCCGAATGGGCATTCTTCAGCTCGATGGACCCCACGCCCAAATCCCGAACAGAGTCGGGAATGACCAGGGTGCAATCACCGCGCAGATCAAAAGAAAAACCCCGCTCATCACGAGCCCCGTTTTCTAACCGAGTCAATTGGTAAGGCTTTTCATAAAGCTCATCGAGGCTGGTGTCCGAGCAATCCCGGTTGTCGACTAAGGCGACAAAAAAACAGCCACTCAGGCAGATCGACAGGATCGCGAGCACGATACAGGCGAACAATGACACACGGGGCATCAGGCTTCCCCCGGTGCTTGCATCGGCAGATCCGTTTCCTCCTCTTGCTTGGGCGGATTGATCATGGCGTCCACCCGGTCCAGCATTTTGCGCTCACCCGCCAGGCGGAATCCCTCCCGGGCGAATTGCAGCTTACCCAACTCAAGTGCACTCTCTCCCAGGGCTTTCCACTCCCCCTCGTCCGCGCTGACATCCATCTCTTTCAGGCAACGCCGAAGGATGAAAGCGTCGCCTTCTTTTACCGCCAAGGCTCGCACTTGCTTGAAGCCCTCGATGTGCTCGGCTTCGACAAAGAAGTCCAAGGCATCACTGATCCAACCGGCCTGCAAGTAGCGCTCTCCCCATTCGATCAACTTTTCTTTGGACAGGTTGCCGAACAACAATTTTAGTTTCTGTTTCAGATCAGGCAATGCGTTACTCATGGTCAGCTCCTGGTAGGTCCAAAATGCAAGTCTATCGCAGGACCCTTGCTCCCCTCAAGAGGCTAGACTATTCTGACCCGCATGTCCGAACAAATCGCCATTGAAACCCAAGACCTGGTCAAACAATTCGAAGGCAAAAAAGCAGTCGATGGCCTGAACATAAGTGTGCCCTCCGGGGTCTTCTTTGGGCTTTTGGGGCCCAACGGAGCGGGCAAATCCACCACCGTGGGCATGCTCACGGGCACCTTGCGCCCCACCGCCGGCAAAATCCGCATTTTCGGCAAAGACTTCAACCCGGACGCGCCGGCATTCAAGATGCAAATGGGCGTAGTCACCGAAGAGCCCCCCTTGTTCGAACGCTTGCGCGGCAGAGAGCAACTTCTGTTTACTGGCCGCATGTACGGACTGGGCCAGGAGGAGACCGCCCGCCGGGCCGACGAGCTGCTGGCCATGATGGAACTGGACGTGCACCAACGCAAGCTGGTGGCCGATTACTCCCGCGGCATGCGCAAAAAACTGGCCATTGTCTGCGCCCTGATCCACGCGCCTCGCCTTTTGTTCTTTGACGAGCCTTTCGAGGGCGTGGATGCCGTGAGCTCCGAAACCATCCGCCGCGTCCTTCTGGGTCTGACCGAGAGAGGTGCCACCGTCCTGCTGACCACCCACATCCTGGAAGTGGCCCAACGCATCTGTCAGAAAATTGGCATCATTCATCAGGGCAAACTGGCGGAAGAAGTGGACGTGGCTGCCATGAATGCCGAAGGCGGTGACCTAAGCCAACGTTTCCGCGAGGCCGTGGGGGCGAATTCAATCGAACAGCCCCTGCCGGATTGGCTTCGACCTTCCCCAGAGGGCGACCATGGATAGGCCGAGCAAACTCGGCCCAAGCCTGGGGGTGTTGGCGAGCCAAATCCTTGGCCTGCGCTTTCGCCTGTTCACTCGCCGTGCGGCGGGCCGAGGCCTGATCGGCCGAATCTTGAGCTGGCTCTTTGCCATGGCGCTGGCGGGAGGCATGGGCCTGGGATCCTACCTGCTGTTTGCCGAAGTCGAAGCGGTTCGCACCCACCCCGTTTGGCAAGCCTTCAGTTTGGGACTCTTCTGCTTTTTGATCTCTCTCTTCTGGATTCTCTGGCCCGTGGTGGCGGCTCAAGTAGATGAGGCCTACGAGTTGGGTCGTTACTTACACTTTCCCGTGCGGCCGGCCAGGCTCTACGGACTGCAAACCCTCTCGGGCCTGCTCGAACCCGCGGTCTTGTTTTTCTATCCCGCCCTCCTGGGGGCCGGGCTTGGCCTGGCGCGCGGCCCCGCCCCAGGGGCCTTTGCCACCATCGCGCTGATGTTCGCCTATGTGCTCTTGAATGTTTGCGCCGGACGCTTTCTCCTTAACCTGACCCTGAATGTCATGCGCTCCAAGCGTTCCGGGGAAATCCTCTTCGGCGTGTTGCTTTTCTTGCTTGGCCTGGCCGCCCTGTTGCCACCGGTGGACGCTTCCTGGTTGTTTTCCAAGCTTGGCTTAATGCTGGGCAGTCAAAATGCGGATCTGAGCATGCTGGCCAACACGGCCAAAGCCTTAGGCGCCACCCCGCCAGGACAACTTGCCCGAGGCTTGTCGGCGGCTGCAGCCGGCATGCCCATGGTGGCCCTGGAGGCAGCAGGCCAAATGGTCTTTTTCGCTCTGCTGACCTGGGCCATGGGGCTTTGGTTGCTCAAACGCTTTTACCGGGGCGGCCGGGGCCTGAAGCTCTTGCCCGCCAAAAACAAGGAAGAACTCAAAGCCATGGCCACCAGGGGCTGGAGACTGCCGGGCCTCTCTGACGCCACGACGGCGGTCTTCGAAAAAGAACTGCGGACCTTCCTGGCCAACCCCAAAAGCCGCATGCTCTTCGCCGTTCCCTTCTTCCTGGTGATCATTTTAAAAATCGTGGGCGGGCAGCAGATCTTCTTTTACATTTGGGGCCCCGCCTGGAGCGGTATCCTCTGGACCTTGCTGGGCTTCTATGTCTTGAGCGTCCTGGCTGGGCAGTTTTTCGTCAACGGCTTCGGCTACGAAGGACATGCTTTGCGCTGGGTCTGGTGGTTTCCGACCCCCCTGGACTGCTGGTTGCGCGGACGCAACCTGGCCCAGGCCGTGTTCAGCCTGGTGCAAATGCTGGGTCTTGGATTGGCCCTGCACTTGCTGTTGCCCAGAACCTCGCTCCAGCTCATCGAGCTACCTCTCCTCTCCTTCCCCTTTGCCCTGGCCGTCCTGTTGGGCGCAGGCAACATCCTGTCCTTGCACTACCCCAGGCATTTCCACTTCAGCCTCGCACGCAGAGATCGCCCGGCCGGCCCGGCCTTCATGTGGGCCCTGGGCGCACTTGGAATGGCCGCAACGGCCACGATGGCTGTGCTGAGCCTAAGCAACGGCAACTTCTGGATTCGATTGGTCGGCCTGCTCTTGCTCTGGCCCATAGGCTACCTGGCCTGGCGCGCAAGCCTACCCCGAGCGACCAAGCTACTTCACGAACGCCGCGAAGCCCTCATCGAGGCCATCACCAAGTAATCTACTTCTTGGCAGGTTTCTTCGTGGGTTTTTTAGCTGGCTTCTTGGCTGACTTTTTAGCTGGCTTTTTTGCAGTCGTTTTCTTGGCTGCTTTTTTGGCTGGCTTTTTTCGGCTGGTTTTTTTGGCGGGCTTGGGTTTGGCAGCGGCCGGTCGGCGTGGCTGCGCCTGTTCTGCTCGTGAGATGATGTCCGCGGTTTCCTGGATGGCTTCACTGCCGAACAGCCTGGCCAAAAAGCCCGTCTTGGGCTTGACCGTCGAGCGCACCTTGTCGGCCGCACCGGCCTCCAAGAGGATGGAGTCGGCACCAAAAACCGCGTGCTCGGGCTGAATGCCGATGAGCCGATTTTCGCTCAGGCTCAGCTCCACCACCCGCCAGTGCTCGTCCACTTCCACGTCCACGAGGCTGCCCAACAGCCTGCCGTCCTTGCTCAAAACGGGCATGCCCATCAAATCCTTCAGGCTACGACCCACCGGGTGCTTGGCCTTGCAGTTGGCCGCACGAACGATGAAAACCACGTGCTCACCAATCTTATCCACGTCCCGAATGTCGACCCAGCTCTCGTCGCCACCCAGGCCGCTCTCGCGAACCTGGATGCCGCTGACGGCCTTCTGGGTCGAACTCAGATAGACCTTCAAGGCCGAACCCATGATGCGACCTTCCTCAAGCGATACGACCTGCATACCCTGAATCTCGTGCAAGCGCCTCCACATGATCATCAACTCCCCTCTCCGCGTTCTTTGGCTTTGGTCAAATCAACGCTTCTTGCGGCTTGTGCTTGTGCTTGTGTTTGTGCTTTTGCTTTTGCTTTTGCTTCGACTTCGGCTTCGACTTGGGCTGGGGCTGGCCTTTTTCTTTTTCTTGGGCTCGGGCTCCGCGTCACCCTGGAAAACTCGGGCCAAGAAGCCGGATTGCTCAGCCGGGGCATCTTCGATTTCGTCTCCGGCACCCTCGCGAAGCAGTATCGTGTCCGGACCAAAGACAGCCTGCTCGCCAATCTCCACCACGCCTCCACCGTCGAGCACGATACCCACCAGTTGCCAGCTCTTGATATCCACGACCACGTCGTCCAAGGATCCGAGCCGCCTGCCATCCAGGCTCGTGACCGGCAGGCCCATCAGATCCTTCACGTCCCGCCCGGGTGCCTCGTCCTCGATCACCCCCCGCCTGGAGGACCAGTAAACCACATCCTCGCCCACGCGAGTGACACCGCGCACCTTGCACCAACGCTCGCCACTCATGACCTTGCCCTTGAAGACCAGGCCTGTCACCATTTTCTTCTTCGAAT
>JAUVAM010000540.1 GCA_030591745.1 Deltaproteobacteria bacterium | reverse complement strand
GCTCGCCAGCTACTCAAAAGATCACTCGACTCATATCCGGCAAACCGGGCCATGACTCGGGCCATGCTTGCCGAAGTGGATCGAAGAGCACGGGATTTTGCAGCCGTCCAGGCATCCCTGGAGGACAAGTCGTCGAATGGGGATGCCCAAATCCTTCTGGGCGACATGTTTCGCGAAAGCGGGCTCTACGACAAGGCCAGGAAGGCTTATCAACAAGCTCAGACTCAAATCCGGCATCGCTTCAGCGATCAAGATCTGGCTGTCCGATTCCATGCCATCTCAGACCTGCCCAACACCAGCTTGCATATCGACACGCGCATCGGTGATCAGAACTTCATGCTGGAACTCCCCCCCGACCAGGCGGCGGCACCCTTACGAGCTCTGCTGGAAAAGGCCCATGCCCTTGCCCGGGCAACCTTCCGTCATCGGCTCGTGGGCCCAGTCCACCTCAAGGTATTCGCCAACCAGCGGGCTTTCATCGAGCTGGCTGGTGGTGTCTTGCGTCCCCAAACCCGGGGGCTTTATGCCTATGGCCGCATCATGTCCTACGCGGATCCTGCACGAGGTAAGGCCGCCTGGCTCAACATCCTGACCCACGAACTGGGCCACCGCTATGTGGACGAGATGAGCTACGGCAAAGCACCGGTCTGGTTGAGCGAAGGCCTGGCTCAATGGTGCAGCCCGGGCTCAAAACAAACCCGTCCCTCTGCTTGGCGTAAAACCATGATTCCCTGGCGACGCCTGGAGCAAGTCCTGGGCGACAGCCGTGGCAACTTGAGGGCAAGGCAGGCCCTGCTACGCCAGGCCGAGCATATGGTAGCCTGGTTGATGCGCCGCTTCGGTGCCGAGCGCATGATGACTTTGCTCGGCATGCTGCGGCAAGGATTGCCGCCGGAGAAGGCCATGAAAAACGCTTTCGGCCAAACCCGAGGTGTCTTAGAGGGTGCCTGGCGCCAGGAGTTACGCAAATGATCAAGACACTCTTCATTCTGGCCCTGTCCAGCATTTGGCTTGCCTGTGGTGGTGAGACGGAGATCGACACAAGGCAAATGCACAGCGCCCTGAATGGCGTGCCCGAAGACGGTTATCCCGACTACCAAGAACGCCTGATGCTGGTGGCGGTCAACCGGGCTCGCTCGGATCCCAACAACGTGGCCCTGGACACCTCGGGCTCTTGCGGGGGCTCGGGTTCCACCGAGTTCGCCGTCAGCGATCCCATGGTGCACAACCACAACGCCAGCCGAGCCGCTCGATTTCACAGCCGGCACATTCAGCTAAACGGAGGCAGCCTGAGCCACAACTCCTATTGCACGCTTCGCTCCGACATCGGCACAAGCGATTGCGACGGAGCCGCGGCTTGTGGTTGCGAGTCAGGAACCGAGGCCTTCAACTGCACCATCAACGGCGGTTCGGGCACCAGCCCCTGGACCCGGACCAGCTATTTCGGATTCAGCGCCAACGGCGAAGTGGGATCCACCGGCAACGCCGACGGTTGGGGCGCCGTGGCCGCCTGGGTCACGGAATGCCCCAACTACGAAGGCCATCGCCGCATCCTCTTAGACGCGGACGACGGGCACGGCGAGGTGGGTTTCGGCTTTGCCCCAGGCAGCTCCTGCGGATACAGCAACTGGTATTTCGGCGACCCGGGAGCCGGCGGCGGAACCCCGCCTCGACTCGTGGCGGGTGCCCACCGAAGCAAGAGCTCGACGAGCCCCACCTTCTACGTCAACTATTTCCACGAAGGGGGCGCGGCGCCCCAATCCCTGCACGTGGTGGTCGACGGCCAATGCCATAGCATGCAATTGGAAGCGGGCGTGGCCACCCACGGCACCTACCTGGCCGAGGTGTCCATCGGCGCAGGCTGTCACCAATACTGGTTTTTGACCGAAGACAGTCAAGGCCAACGCCATGTGCTGCCGGAATCCGGCGCCTATGGGGCCGGCTCCTGCGCCGATGACTTCCAGACCCAGGCCCAGGCCGCAGACTGCGAAGACGCCCAGGATGCGGGCGTGGTGGTGGATGCCGGTGGCGAAGATGCCGGTGGCGGTGAAGATGCTGGTGGCGGTGAAGATGCCGGTGGCGGTGAAGATGCTGGTGGCGGTGAAGATGCTGGTGGTGGCGAAGATGCTGGTGGTGGTGAAGATGCTGGTGGCGGTGAAGATGCTGGTGGCGGTGAAGATGCGGGTGGTGGTGAAGATGCAGGTGCTCAAGATGCGGGTCAGACCGGCGACGACGATAACGCAGAAATCGTCATCGAAGGTTCTTGCGGCTGCGGCACCACGGGGGCTACACCCAGCCTCTGGATCTTCTTGTTGGGCCTAAGCCGATTCAGGAAGCGCTCACGATCACCCAGCGCCGGATGAAATCCTTCATACGGGCGATGCCCTCTTCACCGCTCAGCAGCACCGTGTGCGGCGAAATCCGGGTGATGAATTCATAGACCAAAAACGAGTCCAGGTGCTTGGCCAGGGCAATCTCCCACAGCCGGTCCAACTGCGGTTCGGCATCGGCGTGACCCCGCTCTCGCATGGCCTTGTACATGCCGAGCAGGTTCATGAAACATTCCCGATCCTCGTGGTTGCTGTAGACCAAATCGGCGCTACCGGCCACGGCAATCCGATGGGCGGGCTCGCCCAGCCAAATGGCCTTGCAGGCTCCATAGGCGGTCCAGGCGGGCGAGGCGTTCACGCCCTTCTGCACGCAAATGGCGACTTCCTTGCCCTCTCGACGGGCGCAGGCCTTGGGCCAAAACAACTCCCTGTGCACGCGAAGGCCCAGGCGACTGCGATGTTGCTCCAGCACATTGAGCACCGAAGCGCGTCGCGGGGCCCGGGCCAAGGCCTCAATGAAGTCATCTTTGGCCTCTTCCCAGCGACCCATGGCCGCCAAGGTGTTCGCGCGGTAAAAATAGCTGCGAAAGTCCCAAGGATTGATCCCGATAGCCCGGTCGTAATGCCCCATGGCTTCGGCGGGTCGACCGCCGAACAAGGCGCAGTCGCCCAGATGTGAAATGGCCAGATAAAGGTCCGGTTGCAGCGAAAGCGCCCGCTTGTAATGCACCACGGCCTGGGCCAAATCCCGCTGCCTAAAAAAAGCCTCACCCTTAACCAACTCAGCCCCAGCCTCGGGCTTCACGGGAAACTCCACCAAATGCCGCTCGCCGTCTCGCACGATCACCGTAGGCAGCACCAGCGGCTTTCGCTTCTCGGGGTATGCCTCGGCCAGCAACCGCTCGGGCTTCATGTCGGCCGTGGGGGGCATCTCCTTGAAGCGATACATGACCTTGGATTCTTCGAGCATGGCCAAAATCTGGGGCGGCTCCAAATAGGCCTTGGTACCAGGGGCCTTGGGTGCCGCAAAAGACGGATGCTCGTTCAAAGCCTCAGGCGGCCGCAGGTCAGGTTTCACGGACCCACAGGCGAGCAAGCTGAAAACAAAGGACAGGGCAAGAAGGATGCGAGTCAAGGTGAACTTCCTGGTTAAGTGTTAAAAATCACTGGCACAAAGCGTTTCGACAAGCCTCAGTCACACATTCGAAAGCACCGATGTCGGGTGCACAGCCGACATGCTCTCCCGGAAAGGGACTTCGGTCCAGACCCAAGTCCGCACCCGCATTCACGTGAAGACATGTGTCCGGATCTCTGGG
>JAUVAM010000211.1 GCA_030591745.1 Deltaproteobacteria bacterium | reverse complement strand
GTCGTCGGCGTCGCAGTCATGCCAGCTCACCCCGCCGCCGTCGTTGAAGCATTGGTCCGGGCTGTGAATGGAGTCGATGCAAACGCCTGCGGTCAGGTTGCAGGCCGGCAGAACCAGATTGGAATCGCTGGCATCGGCAAAGCCGTTGCAGTCGTTGTCCACGCCGTCGCAGATTTCAGTTGCGTCATAGTCTGTGTTGTGCGCTTCGAATTGGACCGCGCCACAGGCGTCCCAGGAGCCGGCGTTGCACTGATCGGCCGTGTGGCTGGCCAGATAGCAAGCGCCTCGTTGCTCGCTGCAGAGTTCCAGGATTAGACCTTCGGCCTCGTCGGTGGCGTTGTCGCAGTCGTTGTCCAAGTTGTCACAGCGTTCGCCGCCCGCGAGATAGTTCGCGCCAAAGTCCGTCGCTTCGCAGCTTTGCCAGATACCGCCTTGGCATTGGGCCGCGCTGTGGCGGGAAGCCGCGCAGACGCCGTCTTGTTCGGTGCAAAGGTCCAAGCGAAGACCCGCGTCGTTGGCATCCGCCAGGCCGTTGCAGTCGTTGTCTTCGCCGTCGCAGATTTCCGTCAAGTCGTAATCCGGATTGTTGGCTTCGAACTCCGTGTCCGTGCAGGCCTCCCAGGACCCGTTCACGCATTGGTCGACCGCGTGGGTCGCGTTTTCGCATGCGCCTCTTTGTTCGGTACACAGACCCAGCACCAGGTCTCCGTCATCCCCGTCCACATGTGTGTCGCAGTCGTTGTCCAGGTCGTCGCAGATTTCTTCTCCCCAGGCAGGGCCGTATTGTGCGGCTCCACAGGCAAGCCAGGAGCCGTCCAGGCATTGGTTGCGACTGTGAATCTTGTCCTGACAAACCCCGACGTTGAACTCACAGGCTTGCAGCTGCAAACCCTCGTCCGCGGAATCGGTCGCGCCGTTGCAGTCGTTGTCATGCATGTCACAGATCTCAGGCCCGAAATGATCCATGAGTTCGTAGTTGGTCTGCTCGCAACCTTGCCACGCACCGTTCTGGCAGAGATTGGCCGTGTGCATGGCACCGGCACAAGCGCCCACCTGGTTTTCGCATGCGGTCAGGATCAGGTCGCTTGCTTCGTCTGTCAGTCCGTCGCAGTCGTTGTCTATGCCATCGCAGCGTTCTTGCCCATCGGGTAGCCAATTGGGGCCGTATTCCGCTTGGCCACAGGCATCCCAGTCCGTGCCGTTGCAGCGCCCGGCTTCATGTCGGGTGCCGGCGCAGACGCCCTGAACCTTTTCGCAGAGCGGGAGTTCCAGGCTGTCGTCGTCGGAATCCACCAGTCCGTCGCAGTCTTCGTCTTCGCCGTTGCAGATCTCCTGGGCGGGTACGTCCGCATCGCAGTTGATCCAGCCCTGGGCTCCGGCGCAGGTCTCGATGCCTGTGCAAGTGCCGTAGCCGTTGTTGATTTCGCAGTTCTGGGTGGTCAGGCCGTCGTCGGGCGTGCCGTTGCAGTCGTTGTCGTCTCCATCGCATAGCTCATCGCTTTGATAGTCGCATTCGTATTCACAGCCGTTCCAGGCCTCGCCGTCCACATCCCAAAAACCCTCGGGGCAGGGTGAACTGGAGCCCGTGATGCCCACTTCCAGCGTGCTTTGATCTCGGTCGTTGTGGGTTACTTGCACCGTGCCTACCTTGTCGCCTTCGCCCGTGGGCGTAAAGTATAGGTCCACGATCAGGGATTCGCCGGGTTGCAACGGCGTATCGCCGGCGGGCAAGTTTTCAAGTTCGAAGTCCAAGCTCGAACCGGCGGTCAGACCCACCCCATGCACCGTCAAGCTGCCGTAACCTACGTTGCGTACCACGATGACTTCGGGCCCGGCCCGATAGCCGTGGTAGATGGCCCCGAAGTCGATGCTCATGGGATCCACCTGGACCTGCGGATCGCTGGCGATGCCGTGTAAGGTGATTTCGCTCAAGGGCGTGATGGGATCGTTGCTTGCGAGTTCGACACGTCCGTTTTCCCCGCCGACGCCGGAGTTGGGTGCGTAGCGCACTTGCAGGATGCTGCTATCCCCCGCCGGGATGGGGGGCAGGGCTTGTTTCACCAGGCTGAAGGCCGCGGCGCTGCCGGCGGCCATCTCCAGACTCTGAATGTCCAGATCATTGGCGCCGGTGTTTGAGATGGTCACGCTCAAGGTGGATTCGGCGCCCAACTGCACCTCGCCGAACTCAAGGGTCGCGGGTGCCAGGTCGATGACGGGCGGGGCGTAGGCATGCCCTGTTACGTCGATGCGGATGCTGGGGTGATCCGGGTCCGTGGATTCGAGGATCAGGCCGTCCGCATGGTCGCCGGCTGCCTCCGGGGCATAGGCCAGGCTGAAAAGCACCTCGCCGCCAGGCGCGATGTCCCAGCTGCTCTGTCCGCCGGTGTCCAGGGAGAAGGGGCCGCTGCCGTCTTCCAAGGCCGCGGAGGTCACGCTCAGGGTCTCGCCGCCCACGTTGGTCAGGGTGAGACCCAGACTGGCCTGCTCGCCCACGAAGCGATCGCCGAAGTCCAGCGGGTCGGGGTTGACCTGGATGCCCGGCTGAATGCCCTCGCCGCTCAGGGGGACGATGCGCAGGCGCTCGTCACCGTCTGCCGCCGAGTCTTGTTCGTCGTTGGTGATGACCAGGTTGGCTTGCAGGTCCCCCGGCAGGCCGGGCTCGAAATACACCGTGATGGCCACGGCGTTTTGGAGGTTGCCGTCGGCGTCAACACAGAGGCTGTCCGTGCAAAACATGGCCTCGCCGCAGTCTAAGTCTTCGAAGCACGCGCCAATGTATGGGCTCAAGAAAGCGGGTGGGGCGGGCTGGATCTCGACACGGTAGTGCGTGTTGCTAAATGGCTCGATGCGCACGTCTTCAATCGTCAACACTGCGTCGCCGCTGCCTGCGTTTGTGATGACCAGGATTTGTTCGGCACCGCCGCCCACGCTGACCTGGCCGAAGTCCAAGGCTTGAAGGTCTTCGCCTTCATCGAGGGGGCTTTCCGTGAGCTTCAATTCGGAAGAACCCTTGAAGGAGCTGGCCACGCCAAGTCGCAGCAAGGCCTGGTCCGGATCGTTGGAAACAATGAGGAGGGCACCTTCATCCACCCGGCCGTCGATGGGCGTGTAATGCACGTCGATGGCACGGGCCGCGCCCGGCTCGATGCTGGCGTTCCATGCGCCCAAGGGCTCTGCCGTGAATTCTTCGCTGGTGTTGTTTTCAAAGCGCACTTCGTAAACGAGCAGAGGGGCCGTGCCCCGGTTGTGTACACTTACTTGTTGGCTGAGGGTTTGGCCGATGCGCGGGTTGCCGAAGTCCAAAAACAGGGGAACGACCTCGATGTCGGGTTCGCCCGGGTCCACGTCGCCGCCATCACCGCCGTCCGTGCCCCCATCTTCGTTGATGATATCCACGCAAGAGCCGTTGCGGCATTCATATCCCTCAAGGCAGTCGATGTTATAGATGCATTCGGGCCCGCCGTCGGCCATGTTGGTGCAGATGCCGCCGTAGCAAAAAGAGCCCACCGGACATTCTGAGTCGGACTGACAGGTGATGGGTCCGGCGTCTTCGTTGGAAGGGGTGTCACCACCGCAAGAGGCCAAAAAGGCTGTAAGCGCCAGGATGACAAAAAGAAAGAATATGGACCTGGAAAAAGGGCTCTGCATGGCGACAACTCCTTTGCAGCGAGGTGTTGCCATCCTATCAAGTCTATGCAGCGCTGAACAGGGCGAAATCGATTGGACTCAGGTTGCTGGGGCTTTTGCCGCCATGGCTTGAAGGCGCTCCACCCGCTCCAAAACAGGTGGGTGGCCGTGATGCAAGATGACCTCCAATCTGTGGGGCGTGAGGTTGCTCAGGTTGTCGGCGCTAAGCCGTTTTAATGCGGCCGCCAAGTCGGCGGGTTGGCCGGTGGCCTTCGCCGCGAAATCGTCGGCCTGCCTTTCGTGATGGCGTGACAGGGCGGCGGTGGCCACGCCCAGGAGCAAACTCACCGGCGCGAAAACAAAGCCGAAGACCACCAGGCTCGCATAAATCGAAGCATCGGCGATACCGAAGGCCTGGGTCAATCGAGCGTCATTCAAAAACAAGTTCAAAAGGTAGAACATGAGACCGGTCGTCAAGGTGCCCAGGATCTGGCCGGTCAAGATGTGCTTTTTCTTGAAGTGTCCGAATTCGTGGGCCAGCACGCCCAGGATCTCAGGCTCGGTGTGCTTTTCGATGAGGGTGTCGTAAAGCACCACGCGTCGAAAACGACCGAATCCCGTAAAAAACGCGTTGGCCTTGGCCGAGCGTTTGGAGCCGTCCATGGTGAACACGCCCTTGAGTTTGAAATCCTGCGCCCGGGCCAAAGACTCGATGCCGTCTTTGAGGCTGCCTTCTTCGATGGGTGTGAACTTGGAAAACAAGGGCATGATGAGGACGGGCGCCAAAAACCCCATCACCCATTGGACGACCGTGATCAGACCCCATGCACAGAGCCAAGCCCAGGGACCCAGCCAATCGAAAATCCAAAGCACCCCGGCCAAAAGGGGTCCGCCCAGAATAGCAGTCAAGACAAGGCCCTTAAGCAGATCCAACACGAAGGTTTTTGGGGTGGTGCGGTTGAAGCCAAACTGAGCCTCGATGCGGAAGGTGCGGTACACGGAGAAAGGCAAACCCAAGATGCTCCCGCCGCCGACTAAGACGCCCGCGAAGATGAGGCCGGTGGGAATGGATGAAAAACCCAAGGAGCGCGCCCAAGCATCGATCAGGCCAAAACCGCCAAGGAGAATGAAAGCCAAAAGGGCAGGGGTCTCGATCCCGTCGGCGATAAAACCGAATCGGGTTCGAGCCCGCAAATAAGCCTGCGATTGGGCATAGCGTTCGGCATCGAAGACCTCGGCAAAGGCCTCGGGCAATTCGTCGGAAGAGGCCTTCAAGTTCAGCCAGGCCACCAGCGTCTCCAGCAGAGCCGATGCCAAAAGAACCGAGATCACAAATACGAGGTAAGGATTCATAGTCGGGGGTCTATCACCAATCTGTCAGCTAATCCATGAGATGGCGACGTTTGCGCCGGCCTGTCAGAAGCATGACGAGGGAGATCGCGATGCCGAAGAGAGCCAGGGGGAGGTAATTGTACTCGGTTGAGTTGGAGTGCTGGCGCAGCATGTCGATTGCGAAGCCCAGAATGGGGGCTACGAAGGCGGCGAAGAGGCTTTTGGCTTGGCTTTCGACGCTGAGGATTGTCGCTTGCTCGCGGCTGTCCGTGCAGTCGGCTATGCGGGAGACGAGGATGGGCCGCCAGAGGTTTTCCAATATGGCCAGGGCCAAGAAGGCCAGAACGGCCAGCCAGAACCAGCCGGTCATCACGGCGAATCCCAGCAGAGAGAACACCGCCAGATTGCCGATCCACAGTCTACGGCCCGCGCCGCTTTCGCTGCCGGCGGCCTGCACGAGGTTCTTGGCTTTTCGGCTGGCGATGCTGCTGGCCACGAAAACCAGGAAGTACACCGGCCCGATCGCCACGGTGGTGGCCAGCAACTTGGGGTCGGCCCCGGGACGGGTTTGCTGCAACCATTCGATCAGGTGCGGCAGCAACAGGCCAATCGCCGCGACCTGGACGATCAACTGCAAATAGTCCTTGCTGGCACGGTATAGTCCCTCGAAGCCCATCGATTCGAAGAGCAGGCGTCGCAACGGACCCGGAGTGAGGCTGTGCTGGATGGAGCGACCCAAGGTGCGGAAGACCTCGCCAAGCGATCGCCCGGCTTCCGGCTTGCCGTCCAGATAGGAGGGGTAGAACATGAAGTTGATCACGTTCAGAAGATAGGGGCCCACGCAGACCAAGAAGATCGCCGAGTAGTTGCCTGTCGTGAATACCAGAGCCGCCGCGATGAGGGCGCTGAGGGCCGAGCCGAGCTTCGACCAGGAGCGCGTGTAGCCGTAGATAGCCGTCTTTTCATCCGTCCGACCCAAACGGTTCAACCATTCGAAGATCATCGACTTGTGCGTTCCCGTGCGGAAGGCCTGCCCTGTCGAGAACAGGAACATCGCCACGAACAAGGTCCAGGTGTCTTCGCAGAAGCCGAAGATCAGGAAGGAGCCGATGTACGCGACGAAACCCGCGATCATCGATCGCCGCCTGCCCAGCACGTCGGCGATGGCCCCGGAGGGCACCTCCAACAAGTTCAGGCAGATGTCGCGGAAGCCGTACAAAAGCCCCACCCAGGTCAGCGCCAGGGTTGCCCCTTGCGCTTCGAATTTTTGTAAAAGCGCCAAGAGAAAAAAGGGCTCGAAGTACTGCTGGTTTTTTAAGAATCCGTAAAGACAAAACTGGAACAGCATCAGCCTGTCGCGCGTGGATGCCACGGTCACGATGTCGACCTCATTTGCATCACGGGAAGAGAAAAAAAACGGCCGGGCAACATGGCCCGGCCGTGGATTCTTTCTAAAGCTACGTCTAGTCGCAGTATGGGTAGAACGGCGCGCAGTAGGCTTCGTCGTCGCCCACGTAGTAGCAGCAGTCGGTCATGCATTCGTCATCGGTGAAGCATTCATCCGAGCAGAAGTACTCTTCATCGTAATAAGTGTCGTCGATGAGGCAGGTCATGTCACTGGGGCATTCATCACCCAGGCCCGGGCTGCAGTCGTAAGCGCTGCCCCAGACCGCCAGCTTGCCCACGTAGTATTCTTCGGGCATGCAGACCCAGCGGGCATAGCGGTTGTCGGTGGTCCATTCGGTGCCCACGTCCACTTCGGACACGCACCAGAAGTCCGGATCGCAGTCCACGTCGCTGATGCAGGGATTGGCGCAGTAAAGCT
>JAUVAM010000024.1 GCA_030591745.1 Deltaproteobacteria bacterium | reverse complement strand
GCCCCTGGCGTCCATGCCGTCGAACTCATTCGTGTGGAAGGTTTCCCTGATGTTGGTTTCGTAGTTGTCGACCTGGTCCCTGAGAAGCACAACGATTCCGTCATGCTCTAAGGTGATGCTCAGGTCGCTGAGCCAGGAATGATCGATTTCAATTCCAATTTCCAGTCCGTCCACGATCCGCGAATTCGGAACCTGGATGACGCTGGTGAGCCCAGTGGGGTCGTTGTCCGGGATGTCCATCGAGACTTCGTTCGTAAAAATGGTTTCCTCGGGTTCCGGCTCTTCGCACAGGCTTCCGTTGGGCGAGAAGCAGTTGGTCCGGGCACCCGAGATTCCGTAGCAGGAGTTGTAGGTGTAGCGCTTGATGGCATTCAGGACTTCTCCGTAGGTGATGACGCCTTCTTCCGATGCTCCCTGGAACACCGAGGCCAGGAAAGACGCGATGACCTTGGGCTGCGGTGAGGCGGGGGTTTCCATGATGTTCGATATCACATCGGTCTTTTCCCAGCTTCCTTTGCCGTCCAGGATGGCCCGAACATAGTACTCGTATCCGAGGCAGCCGGTGAAGAAGAAGATTTGGTAGGAGTCCGGGTAATTTCCCTCGCGATTCCAGAATTTGCTCGTCCCCAAGATGGAGTGTCCGTTGTAGACCACGATTTCGTGGGTCCTGACCGCTTCGTCGAAGGTATCGACATGCTCGTGGTCACCGAGCCCGGCGAAGTCCGTTGGACTAGAGACATCAACGATATGCTCAATTCCGTTCTGGGTTCTGCTGAAGCGGGCCAAGCCTTCGGGTGAAATACCCTGCACGAAGTCCGCGGCCAACATTTTTCGCATAAAGGACTGCATCGACAAGAAGCCCTTGTCTTCCTCAATGGGACCGGGGCCGCCGAAGGCACCGAAAAAGATCACGGCCTCGACCCGTCCGTCTTCAATGAGCTTGTCGTATTC
The DNA here is from genome assembly GCA_030591745.1 of Deltaproteobacteria bacterium. The sequence goes on along the minus strand of JAUVAM010000024.1, from coordinate 12,655 downwards.
CGGATAGCGCGCACCATCGCTGGGCGTCATGCCGACCACGGTGGCCGTCATGGTTGCGGTCTCGATTTGGCAATCGCTGCGTTCCGGGGCCCAGAAGTACCAGTAGCCTTCATCCCATAGGTCGTGAGAACCGTGCTTTGCGCAGGTCTCACCCGCGCTGCCCGTAAGGAAGTAGGGGTACATGGGGACCGTGGCCTCGTACACCTTGCCCACCAGGGCCTCGGGATGCTCCGGCTTGTACACAACGGCGTTGACGCCCCTGATGCGGAAGTGGTTCAGTTTCTCCAAAGGCGTGTTGTAGACGTCGACGTCCTCGGCGTTCACCCATATTCCGTCTATGAGCCACTCAATCGAGCGATCTTGCTCCGGTATGACGATTTGGGATTCGATAAACAGCTTGTAGTTCTTGCGGAGGTAGGTCAGCGCGAACTGGGAGAGATCGGTCGGTCCGGTCACGGCTTGCCAGAGGCCGGGGGTGTGGATGTCGCTTTCCAGCACGATCTCCACCTCGGGGGCGTTGGTCGAAGAGATCCAGCCGCTGTCTGCTTTGTATTCGTTCCTGAAATCTTCCAAGAAGGGATTGTCATCGGTGAGATCTTCGATCCCGGCATTGCAAGCGATGAGCATGGAGCTGATCACGAAAAACGCGCAAAGACCTTGAAGCCAAGTGTTGTTTTCGTCACCGTTGAATTTCATTGGAAAAACCTCCTGGCACGACTGCTTGTGAAAGAGGATCCGCAAGAAGAGTTTCTGGAACAAATGCTCATGCTTGGTATCACTCGCAAGAAACGAACCAGAATGATGAGAGATCTTAAGGGTCTGTATTGACAGGGTATTTTTCGGTTCATCGGATTGTTTTCTTGGGCCGACTGTTGCCCTCACGTTACAAAAAATAGGGGGTGGGCTACACGTTTACTACAGCTTGGAAATCTCTAGTGAATGTGCGAAGCTAAGATGGTTTTTCATATGGACGGGGAGGGTCGGAGGATGTCGATGAAATATTTGTGTTTGTCTTTCATTTTGGTCCTGTTCGGCTGCTTGATTGTCTCGGCTTGTGATGGAGCGGGAGGGGAGGTCGACGCTGGCCTGGATGCGACGGATGCTCAAGTGGACGATGCCGGCACGGATCCGGATATTGACTCCCTGCCTCCGGCCATCTGCTTCGAGATCGAGGACTCCGGGCCCTTTGCTTTGCACTTCACCGTAGTGAGCGAGCAACTGGACCCGCGACCCAACGGTCTGGCCATGAACGGAAACAGCGTCACGATAGCTGACATCGATGGCGATCATTGGCCGGACATCGTTTTGACCCGGGGGCGTTCGGACAGAGAAGATCCGGAGGCGCTAATCGGGCGCTACCACTTGCTGAGAAATGACAGGGGACAGGCCTTGGAGAACTGGACCTGGTCCAGTGGGCTTTTTGCCACCCGGGATGGTCTGGATGGCAGGGGAGCCCAGTTCGTGGTTTTCGGCGATGTGGACAACGATGGGGACCAGGACGCTTTCGTCGCTAGCCGTGTCGACTACGGCAACGAGGATATGCCTGATCCGCCCTCCTGGTTCATCAACCAGGGCGACGGCAGCTTCGTCATCGGGTCCGAGCAATGGTTTTCTACCGACGAAATTTATGCCCCCTTGGTCTCGGCGGCGCTTTTGGACTACGACCATGATGGCAACTTGGACATGTTTTTGGGGCAGCACTACGCCCGCTACGGTTATATGAGTTCATGTACGCAGGACGGGCTGTTTCGGGGTGATGGCGCGGGTGGCTTCAGTGATGTGACGGTCGAGGCGGGTTTGGAGACCTGGGAAATCAACGATTATACCGCAGCCGACGCCACCAATCACAAGCCCACCTGGGGCGTGACCGCCTGCGATTTGGACGGGGACGGCTGGGATGACCTGCTCAGCGCCAACTACGCCCGCATGCCAAACGGGGTTTACCGCAATACCGGCGGGGCTTTCGAGGATTTGACGCTTTCTTCGGGACTGGCCCATGACGACAACGAGTTCTTTCAAGACAACGAGTTTTACAAGTGCTACTGCCGCTATCACCAAAGCCATCCGATCTGCGAGGATGCTCCTTTGCCCAGGTTCAACTGCCAGGGACTCGAGAATGTTTGGCAGCCTGATTTTGATGATCAGCACTATCGGCTGGGCGGCAACACCTCCAATTTGATCTGTGGAGATCTGGACAATGACGGGGACATGGATGTGCTCAGGGTGGAGTTGACCCATTACCACGTGGGCATCTCTTCCGATCTCACTGGGCTGCTCTACAACCAAGGCTTTCCCGGTGAAGCCTTTGTGGCGCCTGATATCGAAGACACGGGTTTGGTTCGAGATCACGTGGGCTGGTGGAACGAGGGAGATCTGGGTGGGGCCCTGGCGGATTTGGATAACGACGGACGCTTGGACGTGCTGGTTGCCTCTTCGGATTACCCGGATACCTACATGTTGCTCTGGCAGCAGCAGGTCGACGGAAGTTTTGTCGGCATTTGCCACGATACCAATACTTGTCTGGCCCGTGCCCATGGTTTGGCCGTGGTGGACTATGATCGGGACGGGGACTACGACCTGGTGGTGGGGACGACGACTCAGCGCTGGTACGCCGCCGACAATCCGCCTAGGCCGGATCGGGACTATGTCTACGTGTATCGTAACGACACGGGTCAGTCCTCCAACAAAGTGATGTTGCATCTTGCCGGCGCCGGGGCGCCCATGGGGGCCAATCGCAACGCCTATGGCGCGCGTATCGAGATCCGGGCGGGGGGCGACTTGTTCGTTAGGCAAGTACAAGGGCCCTATGGCTTGAACGGCTTCCAGCACGATCCCCTGGTCATCATCGGCGTGGGTGCCCATTGCCAAGTGGACGAGGTTCGCATCAAGTGGCCCAACGCAGAGGGGACGGAGGAGGTCTTCGGCCCCGTTCAGGCCAACTACGTGCTGAACATCGTCGAAGGCCAGGGTCTGGTCTACCAGACCCTGGAAGAGTACGCCCCCCGGTGATGGATATCTAACAAGGAGTGTCCGGATTCCGGACACTTTAGGCCGTCCTCTCTATTCCTGCTACGCAAATTCAAAGGCTTAGGGCTGTGGCACGTCCCTTGCTTTGTCTTCCCATGAAAGGAGACAAACCATGGGAGTCAAGGACAAGCTCAAGGCCGTGGCCGCCGCGTTGGCCACAATCGAAAAACAGTACGGCAAGGGTGCCATCATGAGGCTGGGGGAACAGGCAGGTCAATCCCATCCGTCTTTCCCCTCGGGGTCCTTGGGTCTCGATGAGGCATTGGGCGTGGGGGGCTTTCCCAGGGGTCGGGTTTTGGAGGTCTTCGGACCCGAGGCCTCGGGCAAGACGACTTTGGCGCTCCACGCCATCGCCGAGGTGCAAAAGGCCGGTGGCACGGCGGCTTTCATCGATGCCGAGCATGCCTTAGACGTTCACTACGCCTCCAAGTTGGGTGTGAAGGTAGAAGAGCTGCTCGTCAGCCAGCCGGATCACGGAGAGCAGGCCTTGGAGATTTGCGACACCTTGGTGCGATCCGGCGGCATCGATCTTGTGGTTGTGGATTCGGTGGCCGCTTTGGTGCCTCGGGCCGAAATCGAGGGCGAGATGGGCGATAGCCACATGGGTCTGCAGGCCCGCCTCATGAGCCAGGCCATGCGCAAGTTGACCGGCCAAGTGGGCAAACAGATGGCCACGGTTCTGTTCATCAACCAAATTCGGCACAAGATCGGCGTCATGTTCGGCAGCCCGGAGACCACCTCGGGGGGTAACGCCTTGAAGTTCTATGCCTCTGTCCGACTGGACATACGCCGAATCGGCGCGGTGAAAAAGGGGCTGGATGTTGTGGGCAATCGAACCCGGGTCAAGGTGGTCAAGAACAAGTTGGCGCCGCCCTTCCGTATGGTGGAATTCGATATCATTTATGGCCTGGGGATATGTCGTTCCGGCGAACTCTTGGACGCCAGTTTGGCCAGCGGTCTCATCGAGCAAAGTGGCTCATGGTTTTCTCATGGCGGAGATCGTCTGGGTCAGGGCCGGGAAACCGTTCGCGACCTCCTGGCCTCAGATGCCAGCCTGAGCCAGAAACTCATCGAGTCTTTGAAAGCAAGTCGCCAGGAGGTCCAGGCGTGACCGACCGAACCGCAAGCGTCAGAGCCCAGCCGGGTCAAAAAACCAGGCGTATGCCCTGTCTGGTGGTGGTTCAGGGCGTGGAGGCAGGCAAGGTCATGGCCTTGGCCTCGAGGAGTTCGGTCATCGGCAGCGCATCGGCCGCGGACATTCGCCTGGAAGAGAGAGGGGTGTCCCGACGGCATGTGCGGGTTTTGCTGAGAAAGCATGTGGTGGGCGTTGAGGACCTGGGCAGCACCAACGGATCATGGGTCAACGGGCAGCGCATCAGGAAAACCACCTTGTTAAAAGATGGAGACAGTCTTCAATTGGGCGCTTGCCGCCTGGCTCTCCGGTTTCAGGACCCGCAAGAGAAGGCGGTGTTGCTTAGACTTTACGAACGAGCCACCCGGGATTCCTTGACCGGCCTGCTCAACCGAGCGAGCCTTGAAGAGCGGCTTGGGCGGGAGATCCAGCGGCACCTGCGTTACGCTCGGGGTCTGGCACTGATTCAGTTCGATTTGGATCACTTTAAGCGCATTAACGACGGTTTCGGACACGAGGTGGGGGACCGTGTGCTCAAGGCCGTATGCTCCGCTGTGAAAACGCGTTTGCGCCGTTCGGATTGTTGCGGGCGCATGGGCGGAGAAGAGTTTTTGGTTTTGATGCCCGAGACCGATCTGGGCCGGGCGGGGGCCGTGGCTGAAGACCTGCGGCGCTGTGTGGCGGGTCTGGGCCTGGTGGCAGGCAATAAAAGACTGCCCGTGAGCGCTTCCTTCGGGGTGGTGGCATCCGGAGGGGAAAATACCTTGAATCCGGAGGTCTTGACGCGGGCGGTGGACAAAGCCTGTTACCTGGCCAAAGAAAAAGGTCGTGACTGCGTGGTCTGCCTCTGAAAGGCTGGACCGGCCTTGTCGACCTATTTACGGTGCTTGGGCTTTGCTTGCCTGAAAGAGAGTGCATTTTGGGTCTGTTTGAGTTCATTCAGCGGTTTGCTCTGGTCTTCTGGCAGCTCATGCTGGAACTCGCGCCATCTTTGTTGCTCGGGCTGAGCATCGCGGGCTTGTTGCACGTGTTTATGCCCAAGGGCTGGATTGGCCGTGGTCTTGGGAAACCTGGGATTGCCAGCGTTTTCCGGGCGGTTCTTTTTGGGGTGCCCATGCCATTGTGTTCCTGCGGGGTGGTGCCCACCGCAATCGGCTTGAAGAACGATGGGGCCAGCCGGGGGGCTGCCACCGGTTTTCTTATCAGCACCCCGCAAACCGGGGTGGACTCCATATTGGTCAGTGCCGCTTTTTTGGGCTGGCCTTTCGCCTTGTTCAAGGTTGCCGCTGCTTTCGTGACCGGCCTGGTGGGCGGGTCCGTGGTGGATGCCTTGGAGCGTGAGCCATCCGACCGGTCCACTGTGAAGATGCCAATGTCCATGGTGGGCGAGCAACTCTGGTGGCGCAGGTTTGTCGAGGCTTTTCGTTATGCTGTGTTCGATCTTCTGGCCATGATCGACCTGTGGCTGCTTGTCGGCTTGCTGGCCTCGGTTTTGATTACCCTGCTCATACCTGGAGGGTCTCTACAGCAGGTCGATTGGGTGCAGGGCACAGGGGGCATGTTTTTGATGTTGGCTCTTTCCATGCCCTTGTACGTCTGCACAACTTCTTCCGTGCCCATCGCGGCTTCTCTTATCGCGGCGGGCATGCCGATGGGCGCGGCCCTTGTTTTTCTCATGGCCGGCCCGGCCACAAACGTGGCCACCTTGGGGGCGGTCTATCGGGGTCTGGGTGGACGGGTGCTGACTGTTTATTTGCTGACGGTGGCCCTGATGAGTATGGCCTTCGGGTTGGTATTCGAAGGATTGCTTGGGGATGTGGCGGATTTGAGCGTCGGCCATGCCCATGGCACGGACTGGTTGGCCCTGATCAGCGCCGTCGTGTTGAGCATCTTGCTGCTGGCTTTGTTGGCGCGCAGGGTAGTGCGTCGTTTTCGCCGGTCCGAACCGAGAGCCTCTGCTTGCTGTGGTGGAGCGGGCGAATAGGCAATCACCATAGGCTAACTCTGGAACAGGTGTTGACAAAGGTTGTTCTGAGTCCGATAATCGCTCCACTTGGAGGGGCGAACAATGCAGGATGCGATGAAAACCAATGAGTTACCGCCCGAGGTGGAGCCACTGCCGGAGGGTCTGCCCGCGTCTGATTTGGTGATGGGCATTGACTTGGGCACTACCTATTCATGTGTGGCTGTTGTCGAAGACGACTTCCCCAAGGTTATTCCCTCTCGCAAAGGCCTTCGCACCACGCCATCCATCGTGGCTCTGGACGACAAGGGTCGCTTGCTCATCGGAGAGGAAGCCCGGAAGCAGCTCTTGATCAACCCCACCAACACCATATATGGGGCCAAGCGATTCATCGGGCGCCACTTCTATTCCGACGAAGTGGAGACTCTGTCGCGGTATTTCAGCTATTCCATCGTCTCCCACGGGGAGATGGATATCGGGGCGCAGGTGGCGGACCGGGTTTTCTCTTTGCCCCAGGTTTCCGCCATGATTCTCAACGAGCTCAGGCGCAACGTTTGTGAGTACTTCAAGGCTGACGTGAACAAGGCTGTGATCAGCGTCCCGGCCTACTACACGGAGAACCAGCGTCAGGCAGTGCGGGAGGCGGGCGAGATCGCCGGCATTGACGTCCTCCGGATAATCAATGAACCCACCGCGGCCGCTTTGGCTTATGGTTTGAACAAAGAGTTCGACTCCAAGATCCTGGTATACGATTTGGGCGGCGGCACCTTCGACGTGTCGGTGCTGGAGCTTTTCGAGAACGTCTTTAAGGTCCTGGCCACTGGCGGCGACACTTTCTTAGGTGGCGTGGATTTCGATGAGCGCATCGTGCAGTACCTCTTGTCGGAATATGAACGCCAAGAGAACGAGATTCTGCAGTGCGACAGCGTCATCACCCAGCGACTCAAAGACGCCTCCGAAAAAGTGAAGATCGAGCTTTCAAACAAGAACACGGCGCAGATCGATCTGCCCTACATCACCATCTCCAAGGGCAAGTTTAAGGATTTTCAGGCCGAGTTGACCAAGGAAGATTTCAACGAGATGACCATGGACCTGGTGGACCGCACCCTGGAGGTTTGTGTCGAGGTCCTGGATGCCGCCGGTTTGCAGCCGGAAGACATCGAGTCGGTCATCTTGGTGGGTGGTCAGACCCGCATGCCCATCATCGCCGAGAAGGTTTCGGCTTTTTTCGGCAAGGCGCCCACCAAAGGCGTGCATCCTGACGAAGTGGTGGCATGCGGCGCCGCCCTCATGGGTAATTCTCTGGGTTCTGAGAGTTCGGTGCGTCTGATCGACGTGCTGCCCATGAGCATCGGCGGGCGGCAGCCTGATGGGGGCTTTAAGGTTTTTTTCCCAGCCAACAAGACCCTGCCCACCGAACATGAAATCGGCGTGGCCACCACCCGTGACGGACAGGACGCCATCGAGGTTTTTCTGTATCAAGGCGAATCGGGCCGGGCAGTGGAAAACGAATTTCTCGGTGCCTTTGTGGTGACGGGATTTAACAAGGCACCCAAGGGTCAGACCCGATTGGCGGTCAAGCTGTCATTGGACCAGGAATCCATTCTGGAAGTGACGGCGCGAACCCTTTCGACCGGGCAACCCATGCATGTGCAGATGGTGGCCAGGGCCCCCGTGCAGCCTGAAGATATTGAATTGCAGCCCCTCGACCCCTTGCCCGAGCAGCCGACGGCATCTCCCGCCACCACGGATGCCAAAGCAGGCAAGGGTCTTCGTAGTTTTATCCGCCGTATGGCATCAGAGTAGAAACGCTAGTAACAACCCAAATCTAGATCCTGGGCTCGCGGGCTTCAAAGCAATCCAAGCAAAGCACCTGGTCATGCATGCGACGGGTTCGAGTTTCCATGGTGGATTCGCCGCACACAGAGCAAAGCAGGCTGGCCAAGCGGTGGGCCTTGGGTGGCAAAGTCCATCGGGCCGCTTGCACCTCAAACAGATCAAGAAGCTCGGCATCCATCAGCCATTGAGCATGCTCTTCTCGTCCGGCGCTCTTCGGGCCGTCGGCTTCGGATTTAAGCAGCAGGCGAGCCGCCTTGCCGTCTGCGCGGCGATAGAAGCTAAAGGCCATCTTGCCCATGTCTTTGAAAAGCAGGTTGCCCTTGCCGAAAGTGCAGCCCACGAGGGCCTGGATACCATCCACGCCGCACATGTCGGTCTCGGTCACCGCGACAATGGATTCGTCCGTGTCATGACCCAATTCGAGCAAGGCCCACTCGGCCGCGCGGATGCCGATGGCCAAGCCGGGACACCAGTGGCCATGAAAACTGCGCGCAAAGGCGATTTGTTCGGGGCTCAGAGAACAGGGCATGGCCGACTCAGGCCGCCGAGATGCTGAAAACCCATTGGCCCAGCGTACCCAAGCCGCTCATGATCAGGGCGCCCAGAAAGGCCGACCCCACGCTCTTGATCTTGATGCGGTTGGTGACCTTGCCTGTCGCAATCAGCAGAAGCGCATTGACCACCCATCGCGTGATGAAGGCCAGAAGGAATCCAAGCCCCAAGGTGACCACGCCCAGGATGGCAAACAGCAACCAGCCCAAGAGCCAATTGAGCGCACCAAAGACCGCGGCCACGATGATCGCGTCGACGATGCCTGTCAATTCGATGCCAGGCAAGAGCATGGCGGTCAACCAAACGGCGAAAGCCAGAATCAACCAAGCGATGATGAAGTCCATGACTGTCCTCCCTTACTCGATTAAGGTCCAACCGGAGTCAGCCATCCAGTTGGGCAAGCAGGCCTGCAAGTCGCTGTCGGGATCCAGGTAGCAACCCCAGTTGTAGTCCTCCGTGGTGCGGTCTGGGCAGTCCGAGGAGGCGGTGCAGGTTGTGACGCATTGGCCCCGATCCATGCCGTCACCCCAGTCGTAGCAGAAAGCATTGTCGCCGCAGTCCTGGGCGGACAGGATGCACCATTCGGAGCACATGCCGCCAGGGAAGCCCATGAATTCCCGAAGGCAGGCCGGGTCGTTGAGGTTGGCCGCGCAGTCGGTGTTGGCTGTGCAGGCAGCGCCGGTCAGGCCGGCTCCCGGCGTACAGTTGTCGCAGGTGTTGTCGTCGTCGGCGCAGTCGATCAGGCCGTCGCAGTCTTCATCGAGGAAGTTGCCACAGTTGTCTTCAACCTCGTCGACCGTGCACCAGCCCCAGTCGATGGTCCACCAATCAGGCACACAGACGGGCTCGGCGACGCCAGGGGCCACCAGGCAATCATAGCCGACGAATTCGCCTGAACCGATGTCCATGGTGCGGTCCGGGCAATCCGTGGCGGCGGTGCAGGCGGCCACGCAGAGGCCCAAAGTGCCGAAATCGAAACCCATCTCATTGAAGCTCAAGCACAGGTAGCCCTCGCCGCAGTCGTCGTTGGCCAGGTCGCACCACTCGGTGCAGTAGCCGCCGGCCCAGTTGAATTCTTCGGGCAAGCAAGCCGGGTCGTCGAGGTTGGCGGCGCAATCGCTGTGGGCGGTGCAGACATCGGAGGGCAGACCCGCACCAGGCGCACAATCGGCGGACAGGCCACCGCAGGCGCTGGGGTCAGCACAGTCCACCAGGCCGTCAAAATCGTTGTCTTCGAAGTCATCACAGACGTCTTCGCCGGGTACTTCGTTGATGTTGAGCAAGAAGGGGCCCGCGTCATCAACGCCGTAGGCGTCGACCACGATGTCGTAGACCACGCCCTGGGTGGCATCGAAAAAGACCCTGCTCTGACGACCATCGGCTGCGTCATCGTTGCAGCCCAACTCAGTGCCCGTATCGTCAAAAACGTAAAGCAAGGTGTCATGGATGGTGCCGAAGGTATCGGCGCTGAACAGTCCGGTGCTCGGGGCGGTCCAGCAATAGACCACATCCAGGCCACCGTCTCCACCGCAGCTGCCGATTTCGTCGTCGGTGGCGGATGCGTTGTTGCCGGTCGCCACTTCCCCCGTGCCCGTGATCGGCCGGCAATCGCCGGAGGCCTCGCAGACGCCGTTATTACAAATTTGCCATTCTTCACAGGCCGTCACGCAATTGCCCAGGACGGTGTCGCATTCCATGCACAGGCTCGCGTCGCAAGCGGGGTCGCATGCGATGGGCCCCTGGCATTCAGCCACGCCTTCGGTCACCCCGCAGGTCTGCCCCGTGGTGTCGCAGTCGCGGCTCATGGTCCAGGTGTTGGTGGCGCAGGTCTGAACCATGTTGTCTTCACAGCGAGTCTCGCCGTCGGTGCAGGTTGTGCCACCCTCACAGGCACCGTTGACGCAGGCCTCGTTCGTGTCCGCGCAGTTCGTGGTGTTGGCCCAGCCCAGGCAGCCGTCGGCGTCGGTCGTGCAGGTCTGCACGGCGTCGCCGGCGCATTGGGTGGCGTTTTCCGTATTGCAGGTGTCGTTGCAAACGCAGGTGGGTTCGGTGCCTGAGTCATCACAGGTCTGTCGAGCCCCACAGCTGCTACTCTCCGACCAAACCAAACAACCTTCGGCATCGGCAGCACAGGTCAAAATGCCCGTTTCGCCCGAATTGCACTGCAACTCACCAGCGGTGGCACAAAGGGTCAAGCCTTCACAAGGATCCGTATCGTCTCCACCACCACAGCCGCCGGCCACCAGGGCCACCAGACCCAAACTCAAAATAGTAAGCCAAGATTTCCGCATGCGATTCTCCCTTTGGGTGCTTATGGTGTTTTTGTCACTGACATGGACACGCTCAGGACAAAGGTGTCACAACCCGTGTAGGCGTCCGCGATGACGTAGTAAGTGACTGCGGCGCTGGTGTCGTTTGTGAAGTTGAGGGTTTCAGGGTCGTCGGCGCCAGCCACGCAAAAGGCGCCGTCCAGGTCGGAACAATCGGTGGTGACCCACAGGGATGCGTCGAAGCCGTCCGGGACCATTTCAAGGGTGACCATGTTGCCTGCGGGAACTTCCAGGCTGTAAACGAACTCGTTGCCGGTCGTGCCGTAACCGGTGCAGCTGCCTCCGTCGTTTCTTCCCGCGTCATAGGTGGCGGTGCCGTTACAGCTGTCTTCAGCGGTCAAGCCCGCAGTAGTCAGGACGCTGGCGGGGCAATTGTAAATTTCGCAAAGGGCGGTTTCCTGATTCCAGATATAGCCGGGGTTGCAACCGCAGAAGTAGTCGTCGCCGGCGATGGTGCAGACCTCGTCCGAGTTGGCCATTCCGCTGCAAGGATCGGTGGCGCAGCTATTGATATGACAGTAATGGTCATCGCCGCAAACCAATTCGCCGGTGTCGTTGCAGCCGGTTGTTTCGCAGTCGTAGATGGCCGAACAAATACTGATGTCTTCGTTCGAGCCATAGCCGTCCTCACAGTAATAACCGGGGCGGCAGTCGGTGTTGGCGACACAGGCCTGCGCACAAATTTCGTAGGGGGTGCCGGTCCAGAAATCAACGTAAATGAAGCCCACGCTGGTGGCATCGCCAGCGCAGGGATCGCCTTCGGTCACGAAGTCCGGGCCGTTCCTCTGTATGCAAGATCCGCCGGTGGAGGAGTCACAAATCGTGTCGACACCAGGCATGCCGGTGCCAGGGCAGTCGGCGTCAGTGGTACATTCGCCGCCCCAGGTGGCGTCAGCAGGGTGGCAGTGGTTGACCGACTGGGTGTAGGCGGCGTCCAGGCATGCGTCGCAGATAGCGCAGGCACCTGAGCAACCACCGACATCGTCGCAGCTCATGTGTCGGTTTTCGCAGTCAAGGAAGTCGCAGTCGTCATAGACGCAACCAGGGATGGTTTCATCCAGATGCTCGCCCGGGGGGCAGGTGCAGAAGCCTTCATCGGTGTCGCAGTAATCGGTTTCGCCACATTGGGCATCGGCGTTACAGGCAGCCCAGCATCCGCCGCCGCCATAGCCAAAATCGACGCATTGGTAGCCATCGCGGCAATCGTTGCCGGCGGGATCGCAGCTTTCCAAGCAGACCGGGATGCCCATGTTTCTGCACAGGCCGTCCTCGAGGCAAGATCCATCGCCCTCACATTCTCTCGTGCAGTAACCCATGGGCAGGCCGTTGAGCATTTCGGTCAAGCACCAGCCGCTATCGCAATCAGCGTCGGCGGCGCAGGATGCACCCAAGGCACCGGTGCAGACGCCGTCGGTGCAGACTTCGCCCGCGTCACAGAAGGTCACACATTCGCCCACGAGAGTGTCGCATTCCATACACGCATCCGCGTCGCAAGCGGGGTTGCATGTGACGGGTGCCTGGCAAACGGCCGCGTCGGCATCGATGACACAGATGTCGGTGAGGCAGTTCGTGGTTTGCGTCCAGGCGTTGGATGCGCAGGTCTCGATCCAGTTGGCTTCGCAACGGGTCTCGCCTTCGGTGCAGATCACGGCTTCGCACACGGCCCTGCCGACATCGATGACGCAGATGTCGGTGGCGCAGTCGGTGGTTTGTACCCAGGTGTTGTCGGCGCAGATCTCGACCCAGTTATCCACGCAGCGGGTTTCGCCGTCAGTGCAGGTCACGGCGGCTTCGCACACGGCCACGCCGGTG
>JAUVAM010000234.1 GCA_030591745.1 Deltaproteobacteria bacterium | reverse complement strand
TTTCTTGGTAGTTTTCTTGGCTGTTTTCTTGGCTGTTTTCTTGGCTGTTTTCTTGGCTGTTTTCTTGGCTGTTTTCTTGGCTGTTTTCTTGGCTGTTTTCTTGGCTGTCTTCTTGGCTGTCTTCTTAGCGGTCTTCTTGGTTGTCTTCTTAGCGGTCTTCTTTGAGGCTTTCTTGGGCGAGGCCTTCTTTGCAGCCTTTGTGGTTTTTTTGCCCGCCTTGCCTATGCCTTTGAGAGATTCGCGGATGTGCTCGGCGACTTCTTCGGGGGAGGGGATGACGCCGCCCGCCGTGCCGAAGAAATCGATGGGTTTGCTTCCTTCGCCGGCCAGTTGTATGTCGAGGAGCATCTGGCCCATGCTCATTTCGACGTCCAGTACCGCTTTGGCCTTGTTCATGGCTTTTCGGCAGGCATCGTAGGGGAAGGGGTTGACCGAGATGGGCCTGAAGAGGCCGACGTTCAGGCCTTCGGTAGCCAACTGGTCGATGGCCGTCTTGCAGATACGTGAGACCATGCCGAAGGCGGTCACCAGCAAGTCGTAAGGCTTGTCGCAGTTGTAGAGCTCCCAGCGCTGCTCGTTTTTTGCGATCAATTCGTACTTGGCTTTGAGTTTGAAGTTGTGCTGGTTGAGTTCTTCCGGATCCAGGAACAGGGTGTTGACCACCCTTCGCTCTCGGCCTTCACAGCCGGTCAGGGCCCAGTCGCCCGGATCCAGGGGAGGGCCCACGCCTTCGATGGGGAACTCCACCGGCTCCATCATTTGTCCGATCATGCCGTCCCCGATGACCAGGACCGGCGTGCTGTATTTTTCGGCCAGTGTAAAGGACTCGATGACCAGGTTGACCGCCTCTTGCACCGATGCCGGGGCCAAGACCAACAACTGGAAGTCACCGTGGCCGGTGCCGCGCGTGGCCTGGAGGTAATCGCTCTGGGCCGGCAGAATGCCGCCAAGACCCGGTCCGGCCCGCATGATGTTGACCAGCACCACCGGCAGTTCGGCCGCCGCGATGTAGGAGATGCCTTCGGACATCAAGCTGATGCCGGGCGAGGATGAGGTGGTCAACACTCGGATGCCCACCCCGGCCGCCCCGTAGATCATGTTGCTGGCCGCCACTTCGCTCTCGGCCTGCAAATACAGCCCGCCCACTTCGGGCAGGCGCTTGGCCAGGTACTCGGGCACCTCGCTTTGGGGGGTGATGGGGTAGCCGAAGAAGTGGATGCAGCCGGCGCGGATGGCCGCTTCTCCGATGGCTTCATTACCTTTCATCAACACCTTTGCCATGACGGCTTACCTCACTCAGTAGGCGAAGAATTCATATTGGGTGCCGGCGGACAGCACCTCGATGGCCACGTCGGGACAGGCGATGGCGCACATGCGACAACCGATGCAGCGCCAAGGATCCACCACCACCGAATAGGGGTAACCCTTCACGTTCAAATCCTGACTCATGGCCAGGATTTGCTGGGGGCAGGCATCGTTGCAGCGTTCGCAGCCCTTGCAGCGTTCCTTATCGATCTGGACCATTGGCATTAGGTCACTCCCGTCAGCTTACCGATGGGCACGGGACGGCCCGCCGGAATGGATTCGGAGTTCTCGGATTTCTGCAACCAGGGTGGCAGCATAAAGCGCTTAAGGCGCAGAATGGGGGCACCCAGACCACGAATGGCCTCGTCGTCCGCCAGGCCCTCCATGGCGGTGACGAACTTCAAGGGCAGCTTCGTTGCCTGGGCCACTTCTTCCGCAAGCGCCGCTCCTTGCAGGATCACTTCCGCGGTGGTCTCGGTGACCAGGTGGCTGTTGGCCACCAAACCGGTGACGGAAAGGCGCGCGGTTGTTTCGATGGCGTCTTTCATCTTCAGGCAGCCCGCCAGGTCTCTGGTGAAGGGTCGGCGGGCGTTGATCACCTGCCAAAGCTGGTAAGGGCGTTGACCCAGGGCCTCGCGCAGACTGGAGAGCAGACGGGCGCCCACGTCGTCGCCGCCCACGTCAAAAAGACTCAGACTGTTGGACGCGGGCTGCAACATGCCTTGAATTTCAGGCACCACGATGGGTAGATCGGCGAAAGTCTGAGCACCGGGGGGGACGACCACTCGAACCCCGTGCTCTTCCATCATGTCGCGGGCTTCCCGTGAGCGGAAATAGGGATTGACGATGTCCAAGTCGGCCACCACCACTTGTCTTCCTGTATCCGCTGTCTGCACGGCCAGGTTGACGGCGACCTCGGTTTTGCCCGATCCATAGTTGCCGACGATCATGATCAGGCCGTCGTCAGGGTGGATCGCAAAGGATTCTGGGCGTCTGCGTGTGTTCACGGTAATTTTTTTTAGCACCCGAACCCTGCCTTGGCAAGGGATTTCTTGGAGCAAAAAGGCCCTTTGTTTCGAGGTTTTCGGTTGAAATTTTTGGAAGGTCTGACTATGATGATTGACCCTTTTCTGGGCGCTTTTTTCCAGGCCGGAGGTCGCAATCTTGGGTAGCAACAGGGATTCCAGGCGGCTGGCCCGCATTTTTGAAGAAGGCAGCGGGCCTGACGTGGCTCTCATCACGAATCACGGTTACGCAGGGGCCGAGGTGCCGGTGGGCGGGGCACCGGACACGGGTGGCCCCAGTATGTACGTGAAAACGCTAGCCCTTTCTCTTGCTGGCATGGGCCATCGGGTCAGCATTTTCGCCAGGGGTGGTTTTCCGCACTTCGATGGGCAACGCCTGCGCGATGAGCCTGAATACCTGACGGAATCCGTGCGTTTCGTCTTCGTGCCGGGCGGTGGGGATGCGTTCATTCGCAAAGAAGACATGGCGGTGGCTTTGGATGAGCAACTCGACTGGCTCGATGCTTTCATTCGGGCCGAGGCCGAGGCCAAGGGATGTAAACCCTGGGAAGTCTTCCAGCTGGTGAATACCCACTATTGGGATGCCGCCGTCCTGGGGATGGGCTTGGTGGAGCGCTGGCGGAATGACCTGGCCTGGCATGTCATCTCGCGCTTGCTCGAAGGAGTGGCGCTTTCCGAGACTTTGGCTGATCTTTGGCGTGATCGACACCGGCGGGCCCTGGGCCAGGCACCGGTTTTTCATTTGGGCCGTCTGCTTCTGGACTGTGAGGGTTCTCCAGCCACGCCGGTGGAACAGCGGGTTCGGGCTTCGGTGGCTCGATGGGCCGCTGTGCGCAAGATGGGTGGCCAAGCAAGCAGCATGCCTGTTGAGGCGGTGGAAGACGCCCTGAAGAAGATCCGCAATCGGATGGCCCCTGCCTTGCATCCCATGGTGGCCGCCGACGCCCTGGGCGTGGCCATTTTGACGCTGTCTCCTGGCCAAGCTGAGCACCTGCGCACTGGCTTGGAGCATCTGGACCGGCATGTCTGGACGCCACACTCCTTGGGCGTGCTCGATGACGAGGGTCAGCGCAATCAGCCGGCTGAGCTGCGCCGAAACTTGAAGTTTTGCGATCGGCGGGACCACGAACGGGCGATTTGTGATCGCACCAACGCTTTCGCGGCCACCAGCCCAGCGGTGGCCGAAGGCTTGCGAAGTCACCATGGGGTGCCGGTTGAGCAGATTTTTTATTTCCCGCCATGCGTGGATGGAGCCTTGTTCCGGCCTTATTTGGAGGAGGAGACCCAGGCCAGCTATGAATTTTTGTCGGCGATGAGTGGTTTGAGCGTTGAGCAGCTTCAAGAAGGGGTGATTCTTTTTGAGACCAGCCGAATGGACCGGACCAAGCGCAAGGATTTGCTCATTGATGCCTTCGCCTCCATCGTCGAGGACTGTCCTGATTGCTACCTCTTCATCGGTGGCGGACCGGCCAACGAGGTCTACAAAGATCTCAGGCTTCAACTGGAGCAAAATCCGGTCCTCGCCGGCAGGGCCTTTTTAACGGGCTACATCCCGGACGAATACATCGGTCCTTTTTTCTCGATGGCCGACATCTACTTGTCCGCTTCCGAGCTTGAGGATTTCGGCATGGGCGTGTCCCAGGCGGCGGCCGCCCAAACCTCCATCATCTGCTCCGATTTGGTGCCTTTTGCCGTACAATACGCCGCCGGAGACGCCCTGGTGGTGCATGCCGGGGACTTAGAGGACTTCGCGGGCGCCATGCGTCGTTTGGTCAAGGATCCATCGGGTCGTCAAGCCCGGGCCCAGCGCTTGGCCAAGAAGGTCAAGGTCTTGGATTGGCGAGCTCAGACTCATGCTTTTTTGGATTTCTTGCGCCGGTCCGGCATGACCATCGAATAGCCCGGCGTCGACTGAAAGCCTATTTTCGCCAGGCCCAGGACGTACAGAGAATCAGCACACTGAATAATTCCAGACGACCCAAGAGCATGAGCAGGCTCATGATCCATTTGGCCACGTCCGGCAAATGGGCCCAGTTGGTCGAAGGGCCCACCTTGCCCAGGCCTGGGCCGATATTGCTCAAGGCCGCCACCGAAGCCGTGGCCGAGCTGACCAGATCGTAACCGCAGGCCGCCATGACGATGGTGCCCACGATAAACAAGGCCGCGAAAATGGAGCCGAAGGCCATGATGTTGGATACGATCTTGGGATCCAGCACCTTTTCGCCCACCCGAATGGGGCGGATGGCGTTGGGGTAGATGAGGCGGTGTAGTTCGCGGGTCAAGGCCTTGGCATAGACCAGGATGCGTGCCACCTTCATGCCGCCGCCCGTCGAGCCCATGGAACCGCCCACAAACATCAGAAGGACGAGGATCAGGCGCATGAGCTGAGGCCATTGATCATAATCCGCCGTGGCATAGCCCGTGGTGGTGCCTATCGAGATGGTGGTGAAGACGATGTCGCGGACATGGTGTTCTACGCCCTTGCCGTTCATGGGCACTACGAATAGGCCTGTGATGATCACAAGACCGATGATGGCCGCGTAGAGTCGGAACTCCCGGTTGCGCAACATGGGTTTTGGGCGCAGCCGGAATAGTTGGGTGTAGAGACTGAAGTTCACGCCGGCCGCGAACATGAAGAAGATGAGGATCCACTGGGTCCAGGGGCTGGTGAAGTAGTTGATGGATTCCGAATGGTTCGAAAAGCCCCCCGTGCTCATGGTGGTGAAGGTATGGCAGAAGGCGTCGTAGAGGGGCATGCCCGAAAATTTGAGCAGGATGAGCTCAGTGGCCGAGATGAGCACATAGAGCTTCCAGAGATCCTTGGCTGTTTCGGCGATGCGCGGTTTTTCGCGTTCGAAAGTCACGCCGCCCGGGGTTTCTGCCTTCAGCAGGCGATAGCCTCCCACCCCGAGGAAGCTCAGGAGGGCCACACTCAAGACCACGATGCCCATGCCGCCCATCCATTGGGTCATGCAGCGCCAAAACTGCACCCCGTGGGGGATGATCTCCACCGAAGGGAAGACGGAGGCCCCGGTGGTGGTGAAGCCGCTCATGGTTTCGAAGAAGGCGTCTGTGACGCTGGCGGTGGCACCCGAGATGAGGTAGGGCATCATGCCCACGAGGGTCAAGAGCAACCAGGAAAAAGTGACTACGGCGAAGCCTTCTCTTCGACCCAACTCGCTGTGGCTTTGATAGCGATGGTGGAAGAAAAGACCCGCGCCCAGGCAAAGGGCCATGGGGATGCTGAAGCCCACGATTTCCCAAATCCAGACCCCGCTTGGGTGGTCGCCGAAGTAGATGATGCTGACCACGAGCGGCGCGATCAGGCAAAGGCCCAAGATGATGGCCAAGTGAGCCAGGGTGTAGGTGACGGCGCGAAAGTTCATGGTGTCAGATCTGGTACCATTTTCTGTGCGTGAAGAGTTTTTCAATGCGCTCGATGGCATCGGGCAAGGCGAAGACCATCACCAGGTCCCCGGGCTTGCAGAGGGTGTCGCCCGATGGGATCATCATCACGCCCTCGCGCATGATGGCACCCAAAATAGCGTTCTTGGGGAAGTTCAGGTCCTTGAGCTTGGACTTAACGGCCGGCGAACCGGATGGCACTTCCATTTCCAGGAGTTCGGCCTTGCCTTCGGCCAGGCGTGTCACGGAATGCACATGACCGCGACGTACGTGCATCATGATTTCACCGACGGTGACCAGGCGGGGGTTGATGACGATTTCCATCCCCAGGCTGTCTAGGACCGGTACGTAGTCGGGTTGATGCACCAGGACGGCGACTTTGGCGGTCCCATGTTTCTTGACCAATAGGGCGCTCAGCATGTTGTTCTGATCGTCATCGGCCACGGCGCAAAACAGGTCACACTTGTCCAGGGCCGCTTCTTCCAGGATGTCCAAGTCCGTGGCGTCGCCCTTGAGGACGATGGTTTTTTTCAGCTGGCCGGCCACTTCCTCGGCACGCTCGGGGTCGGGCTCAATAAGGAAGAGACGTTCGACTTTTTCTTCGATGGTCTGGGCCAGCTTGACGCCAATTCGACTGGCGCCGGAGATGATGACCGAGTCCACTTTCACGGGGCGCCGATGGATGAAGGGCAATAGGAACTTGACCGTGTCCGCGCTGACCAACATGTGCACGTT
>JAUVAM010000453.1 GCA_030591745.1 Deltaproteobacteria bacterium | reverse complement strand
GATTGCGAGGGAAGGGAATGTGGACCCGACGGTTGCGGTGGCGACTGCGGCCCCTGTCCGGATGGAATGAGTTGCACGGACGGCCGATGTGTGCCGGGCTGTGTTAACGAGTGCGACATGGGAGAGAGCCGCTGCATGGATGCATACAGCTTCCAAGAATGCGGCGACTGGGACGATGACTGGTGTCTGGAGTTCGGTCCGCGCCAGCTTTGTCCCGAGGGCTCTGCCTGCGACGAGAGCGAGGGGCGCTGCTCGGGGGGTTGCTGGGACGAGTGCATGCAGAGTGAGAGCTACTGCATGGACGAGATGGGTTACAGCCAGTGTGGATACTGGGATGAGGATCATTGTCTGGAATTCGGGCCGCGGATTTCCTGTGACGACGATGAGCGCTGCGATCCGGAAATGGGACGCTGCGTCACGCATTGCCTGGACGATTGCCGGTTCGGCGAGAGCATCTGCCTCGACGAGATGAGCTTCGTGGAGTGCGGGTACTGGGACGGGGATCCCTGCCTGGAGTTCGGTCCGCAGATGTTTTGCGAAGGCGGCGATACCTGCGACCCGATGAGCGGACGATGCAGCGCGGGATGTTATGACGAGTGCTGGCCGGGGGAGTCGATTTGCATGGATGAGTACAGCTTCCAAGAATGCGGCGAATTCGACGGGGATCCTTGCCTGGATTGGGGCTTTCCCATGCCTTGTCCTCCCGGCGAACCCTGCGATCCCATGACGGGCCGTTGCGGCTCCGGCCAGACCTGCGAGCCCGATTCCTACGAGCCCGACGATGATCCGTTCAGGGCCTCGCTTTTGCAATCGGGTTTGCCCCAGTCGCATTCCCTCTGCCCGGGGGGTGACGAAGACTGGTGGTCCTTCGAGTTGACCGAGGAGATGATCGTGCTTCTGGAGACCAACGGTCCTTCGGGAGACACCGTCATGTGGCTGTACGATTCAGCGATGATGGAGATCGCATACGACGACGACGGCGGCAGCAATCTGTTTTCGAGGATCTCGACGGGCTATCTACCCCCGGGCCCGTACTACGTCCGGGTGCGCGAGTACAGCAACCAGATGACAATCGAGAGCTACAATATCAGCCTGGTGCTTTCAACGGTTTGTGTGCCGGACTGCACGAACCGCGAATGCGGCCCGGATCCCCTCTGCGGAGAGATCTGCGGCATCTGCCCGGACGAGTGGTCGTGCACCAGCAACGGGCGCTGCGTCCCGGGGCCTACCTGCGAGCCCGACCTCTACGAGCCGGATGATGACCCGTCCAGCGCGTCGACTCTCGAGCCGAATGTGCCTCAGGCGCATTCCATCTGCCCGGCGGGTGAGGAGGACTGGTGGGTGTTCACTCTGGAGGTGCCGTCGGACATCGCCTTGTTCACCTTCGGCAACGAGGGAGACACCCGCATGTGGCTGTACGACTCTTCCAATCAAGAACTGGCCTACGACGACGACGCTGGCTACAACCTCTTCTCGCGAATCATGTTATCCAACCTGCCACCCGGTACCTACTACGTGATGGTGAACGAGTACTCCGGATCCAGGGACATCGAGGCCTACGGCATACGCCTGGACATCTAGGACGCTTGAACGACCCCCCGTATAAAGAGCCCTTTTGGGTTGTCAGGACTAGGCTCCAAACGTCCAACCGGTTGGACGAGCTTTAGCCAATTGTTTCAGTAAGTTGTAGATTTCGTCGGAAGAAAATACCTACATGGCCTTACATGCTCTGCCGGAGAGAATCGCCGAGGAAGCTGATCGTGAGGGCGTCAGCATTAATCAATGGGTTCTATACAAGCTCGCCAGTTGACTTCGCTCACCTCTCGCCTCTCATACCCACTCATTCAGGGATTCCCGCATCTGTATTGCGGGAAAATGACTGTTTTCCGCAGTAGTCTTGCGGGAAATCGAGTATTCTGATAGGATTCGAATGGGGCTCCAGAAGGGAACCCACTGACAATGAAAGGGATTCAGGCATGTATATCAAGCGCCTTGCTCCTTTGGAGCGTGAACTTCGGAAGCACAGCGTGTTGCTGCTCGGTCCCCGCCGAACTGGTAAAACCGCGTTTGTTCGCAATCAGCTCCCCGAAAGCAAGGTCTACGATTTGCTCAAGGCGGACGTGTTTCTGAGACTATCCCAAAGGCCTCAGTCCATCCGGGAGGCGCTTGGTCCCGCGGACCAACTCATCGTCATCGACGAAATCCAGAAGCTTCCCAAGCTGATGGATGAAGTCCACGTCATGATCGAAGAATTCGGCGTTCGTTTCTTGCTCACCGGCAGCAGCGCCCGGAAGCTCAAACGCAGCCACACCTCCCTGATGGGCGGTCGGGCGCGTGTTCGTTTTTTGCATCCCTTTGTCAGCGCCGAGCTTGCGGATTTCGATTTGAAGCGGGCTTTGGCCTTTGGGATGCTTCCGCCGATTGCACTGTCCGATGATCCGCGGGAGGAACTGCAAAACTACGTGGGCACCTATTTACAAGAAGAAATCAAGGCCGAGGCTCTCAGCCGCAACATCGAAGGCTTTTCTCGTTTTCTCCATCAGGCGGCCCTGTGGGCCGGCGAAGTTGTCAACTTTGAGGCCATCGGCCGCGACAGCCAGGTCCCGGCCCGAACGGTTCGCGAGTATTTCACCGTCTTAGAAGACACCCTCGTAGGCAAGCTGTTGAAACCGCTCAAGACCCGAGGCAAGCGCAAAGCCATATCCCATGCCAAATGCTATTTCTTCGACCTGGGGGTGATGCAGGCTTTGACCGGCGAGATGGACCCGCGACCCGGCACGACGGCCTACGGAAAATCCCTCGAAAACTTTATTTGGCAGGAGCTGGCCGCATACAAAAGCTACTTTGCTCGCGATCAGCCGCTCAATTTCTGGCGCGACATCCATGGCGCGGAGGTGGATTTTGTACTATCGGAAAAAGTCGCCATCGAAGTCAAAAGTACGGTGGCGGTGCATGACCGACACCTCAAGGGGCTGCACCAGATTATGGAGCAGGACGACTATGAGATTCAAAGACGCATGGTGGTCTGCCTGGAACCCGAGCGTAGAAGAGTGGGGCAGATCGAAATCGTGCCGGTTGGAAAATTTCTTCAGGAGCTATGGTCACAGGGATTGCGATGAGCCATGGTCCCTATTGGCCAGCACCACGGGATTTTAAGAGATCGACTACGTCCTGGCGGCCGGACATTTGCATTACTTTGAGTGGCGTGAAGCCTCGGCCGTCTTTGGCGTTGATGTTGGCGCCTTTGGCGAGCAAGAAGGTGGCGACTCGGTCGTTGGCGGCTACGTGGAGGGGGCTCATGTCGAAGCTATCTCGTTTGTTCATGGAGCAGCCGGAGGCATAGAGTTTCTCCAGCATCTTCAGGTCGCCGTCACGGGCTGCGTCGTGTACGTTGCAGGCGGATACGACTTTGGCGGCTTCTTGGGCTTGGGCTTCTTTGGCTGGGCGTACCTCGTGATCCCAGTAGTAAAAGACGATGGCCCCGGAGACCATGAGGGCGCTGATGATCAAGACAAGCACGGTTTTGTTCATGAGCAGCTCCTCTTCTAACGAATGATTTGGGCTGACCAACTTGCCAAGACGGCCAAGGGCTGGAAGAAAATGCCGAAGATCAGGGTGGGCAGTGCCATCATGCTGGCCACTAAGCCTGCGGCGTTCATTGCGGGCACGGGTTTGGCGTCCGGATCGCCTTGCTCTAAGTACATGGCTTTCATGACTCGAGCGTAATAGTACAGGGCGATGACCGAGTTTGCGATGCCTACGCCTGCCAAGATCAAATACCAGGTGCCGCCCCGGGCCAAGAGGGCCGCGAAGAGGTAGAGCTTGCCGATGAAGCCGGCCGTGGGCGGCAGACCCGTCAAGGAAAGCAGGAAGATGACCATGACCAGGGCCAACCAAGGCGCGCGCTTGCCCAGGCCCCGATAGGCGCTCATGTCCTCGGAGCCTGTGCTTCGGGCCACGGCCGCCACCACGGCGAAAGCACCAAGATTCATCATGGCGTAGATGCCCATGTAGAGCGTGACCGATTCGAAGCCTTCATGGCCTCCGGCCACTACGCCCATTAGCATGTACCCCGCATGGGCGATGGACGAATAGACCAGCATGCGCTTTAAGTTGTTTTGAACGATTGCGACCAGATTGCCGAGGGTCATGGACAGGGCGGCCAGGACGCCGATGATGATTTCCCATGGCAAGTCCACGGCCAAAGTCTCTTGCAGGGATTCGGGCTCGGCAAAGATGCCCCAGAGAAAGCGCAGCATGACG
>JAUVAM010000083.1 GCA_030591745.1 Deltaproteobacteria bacterium | reverse complement strand
GATAATACGCATCAAGCGCAGTCATCGCGATTACAACCTCTACGTTTCTCATTATCATAACCATCGGGACAATTATCGCCGCTGGTATCGTGAATCCGGCAAGAAACACCACAAGTATCGCCGCAAGACCAGGCTGAGGCCGTCTACGGGCGACAGGGATCGCGCCAGGGGGCGCGAAGACGCTCGGGACAGGGCTCGAGACAAGGCCCGTGAAAACGCTCGGGACAGGGCTCGTGAAGACGCTCGGGACAGGGCTCGTGAAGACGCCCGTGACAACGCCCGTGACAACGCTCGGGAAAACGCTCGGGAAAACGCTCGGGAAAACGCTCGGGACAAGGCCCGCGAAAACGCTCGGGACAGGGCTCGCGAAAACGCTCGGGACAAGGCGCGCGAAAATGCTCGGGACAGGGCTCGCGAAGACACTCGGGACCGGGCTCGGGACAAGGCGCGCGAAAATGCTCGAGACAGGGCGCGCGAAAATGCTCGAGACAAGGCGCGCGAAGACGCTCGGGTCAAGGCCCGCGAAAATGCTCGAGACAAGGCTCGCGAAAATGCTCGAGACAAGGCTCGCGAAAACGCTCGCGACAAGGCCCGCAAGGATGCACGAAACAAGACTGAAAAGGACCGTCGCGACAAGCGAGACAACAAGCGCAAGAAGAGAAGGAATCGCTAAAAACGGATACGCACAGGCGGTATCAATTCCTGATATAGCCCATGTCTTTTACTCGGCTACTGAGCCAAGGACAAAACTAAGACAAAACCCCACCAATACGCTCGAAGGCCCAGTCCAGCTCTTCTCGGGTAATGACCAGAGGGGGGGCGAAGCGAATGATGTTGTCGTGGGTCTCTTTGCAGAGCAGGCCCTGCGCCATCAATTCCTGACAGTAAGGCCTCGCGGCCCCCGCCTCCGGCGTCAAGACCACCGCCAGCAACAGGCCGCGACCACGCACCAGGGCCACCTTGTCACCCACCAGACCCTCCAGCTTCTCTCGGAAGATGGCCCCCATTTCTTCCGCGCGCTTGACCAGATCCTCTTCGACGATGACCTTCAAGGCGGCGCGAGCCACAGCAGCGCCCAAGGGAGAACCACCGAAAGTCGAGCCATGATCTCCTGGTTTGAAGACCCCCAGCACTTCCTTGCTGGCCGCCACCGCGCTGACGGGCAACACGCCGCCCGAGATGGCCTTGCCCAAAATCAGCACATCGGGTTTCACCTGTTCGTGCTCAACGCAAAACATCTTGCCCGTGCGACCCAGGCCTGCCTGAATTTCGTCCGCCATGAAAAGCACGTTGTGCTCATCGCATAGCGCGCGGGCGCGTGCCAGATAACCCTCCTCGGGCACGACCACGCCTGCTTCTCCCTGCACCGGCTCAACCAAGAATGCCACCGTATTGGGGGTGATGGCCTCTTCCAAAGCCTTCGCGTCCCCATAAGGAACCAACTTGAAACCCGGCGTGAAGGGGCCAAAGCCCTCGCGGTATTGCTCCTCAGAGCTGAAACTGATGACCGTGGTCGTCCGACCATGAAAGTTATCGTGGCAGCAAATAATCTCCGCCTGATTGGCCGGCACCTGCTTTTTGGTGTAGCCCCATTTTCGCGCTGCCTTGATGGCCGTCTCCACGGCCTCCGCCCCGGTGTTCATGGGCAAAACCATCTCCATGCCCGTCAAGGCACAGAGCTCCTGGAGGAAGGGGCCCAATTGATCGTTGTGAAAAGCTCGCGAAGTCAAGGTGACCCGATCCGCCTGGTCTTTCAATGCCTGAATGATACGCGGATGACAGTGACCCTGATTGACCGCGGAATAGGCACTCAAAAAATCCATGTATTTGTTGTCTTCGCAGTCCCAGACCCAGACGCCTTTGGCCTTGGAAATGACCACGGGCAAGGGATGGTAATTGTGAGCGCCATATTGTTCGGTGATGTCGATGATCTCTTTTGATGAAGCCATGACGACCTCCATGCAAGCTCTGGCCATAAATGGGCTATTTGGCCTTGAGGGCAAAACTCTTGGACTTCTCGCCGCTGTCTGTGGCGGCCACCTTGAATTCAGCCAGCACGTCGCTGATGGTCAACTGCCCTCCAGCGCCCGATTTGCCTTGACCGATGATCAAGGCAAAAGTATCCGAGGCCAGTGTACTTTTGGCCACTGCCCCCGCGGGCCGTAACGCCCTGAAACTAACCGTATTGTCTCCGGCGACCAGATGAGGGTTCAACTCCACCACGTTTTGGGCAATCGTGTCAGGCAAATCTTTGACGAATTTGTTGTTGACGATCAACTGCACTTTGTAGCCGGTCACGCCAGGTTTGCTCACTTCTGTAATGACAAAATACTGCTGCTTCAAATTGGCGGGATTGGCAGCCGGCTGCGTCGCGGGCTGCGTCGTAGGTTGCGTCGTGGGCTGAGTGGTGGTTGCGCCTGCCAACTCCCTGACCTTGTACTCTGGGGCGGTGATGTGCACATTGCCCTGTTTGTCCAAGACCACCTTGGCCCCATCAATGGTCTGATCGGACAGCCCCGTGATCTTCACACCGTTCAAGAAAATATCAACCGCCAGGGCGGGCGTGCAGAACAAGGCAAGCAAGACGACAAAACTCAGTGTTTTTTTCATGGCATTCCTCCAGTGTCTGGATTGGACCCTGTCGGGGCAGGCCGCATTCAAATAGGCCTATTTCTTTTTCTTCTTGGAGCCGCGACCAAAAAATCGTTGCAGCAGCCCCAATCGCTTTTTCTTGACCGGATTTTCATCCGAAGGAGGACTGGGCTCCGGGTAGCCCACTTCTTGGCTTGGAGCCTCCTCCAAAGGAATTCGCAGCTTCTTGCGAATGGTTTCGTCGGTATCCAACTGGGCCAAAGTTGCGTCCAGGCTCTCGTTCCGCGTTCGATCCACCGCGCTGATAACCAGCATACACTCCTGGTCCAGATGGAAGGTGATCTCGACCAAGGTCGAGCCCTTGGGGCCAGGAGGGATGCCCGAAATGCGAAGGGTCCCTAAGTACTCGTTATCCAAAATCCGATCATGCTCACCCTGGAAAATCAACAGATCGATAAGGATCTGATCCTTGCGAAAAGTCGAGATGGTGTAGGTATGCGTGGCGGGCAAAGAGGTCCCTTTTTCAGAGACCACCAAAAAAGCGCCCCCAGGCACCCCGATGCCTATGCTCATCGGCTAAACATCGATGAGCACCACGCTGTCGATACGCTTGAGTGAATCTGCCAACAGGGCAGCGCCGATGGCCACCGCCTCATCTGGATGAACCGAGGCGTTGGGCTTCCTGCCAAAAACCTCCTCAATCTTGGACCAAACCAAAGGCATACGGCTTTGCCCACCCACCAGCAATACGTTGTCGATCTGCTTCGGTGAAAGGCCTGCCTCCTTAACCACCTGCAAGCTGACCGCCATGGTGCGTTCCACCATCGCCTGGACCAACTCCTCCAACAACTCGCGGGTAACCCGCACCTCCAGATCCTTCGGGGTATTGTCGATGGCCACGAAGAAAGGAAGACGGACGATGGTTTCATTTTTCTCGCTCAGAGCGCACTTGGCCTGCTCGGCCGCTTCACGCAGGCGTTGCATGGCGGACCGGTCCACCTTCGGCACCACCCCCGCCTTGGTGCAGAACTCGGCAAGCAGAAAATCAGTCAATTGGTTGTCGAAATCCACGCCCCCCAGAAAGGTGTCGCCGCCGGTGGCTCGCACTTCATATACGTTCTCAGTCAACTCCATAACCGATGCGTCGAAGGTTCCACCACCCAGATCATAAATCAACGCACGCTGGTCCATTGATTTGTTATGCCCGAAAGCAAGAGCTGCGGCGGTCGGTTCGTTGACGATACGCTCGACCCTCAAACCCGCCAGCACACCGGCCTGTCGAACAGCCTGCCGTTGATTCTCGTTGTAGTATGCAGGAACCGTGACCACGGCCCGGGTCACTTCTGCCCCGAGGAACTCCTCGGCGACCGAGCGAATTTCCTTCAGGATAAAAGAAGCCACTTGCTGCAAGCTGAAAACGCGCTCCGCGATTTCGACCGCGCACTCTTTCTTGGGTCCCTCCACAATGTGGTAGTGAAATCGATCCTTGATTTGCTGCACCGTGTGAGAATGAAAAGGCCTCCCAATGAGACGCTTGGAGCCATAAACCGTGTACTCCGGCCGTATGGCCAGCTGCCCCTTGGCCGCATGCCCTACTTTGAATTTGCCCTTTTCGTCATAGGCCACAATGGAGGGGATGGTCCGGTAACCCTTGCGGGATGGTATGATCTGAGGCCGGTCGTTGCGCACCACGGCACAGCAAGAGTTGGTCGTCCCCAGATCGATGCCGATGATCTTACCCACCGAATCAGCTTTTTCCTTTGCCTTTCGGGCCTTCGTGACAGAGGGGTCTTCCGTCACTTCGATGCCAGCATCGAGATCCCCTGGATCCACTTGTTCCGCATGCAACTCCGGGCTGACCTCAATGCTGGGGCCACGGTCCTCCACTGGAGCCTGGATATCCATATCCATACCCAAATCCAGACCGCCATCAGAGCCCTTCCCTGCTTTGGACCTGTCTGCAGGAGCCCCCTTTTGCCGCACATCCAGCATGCGTTTGACAATTTTTTTTGAGCCATCGTCTAAGTGCTGGAAGCGAACCCCCATGCCTGGCACCACCGGCTTATCGCCGGCCGGCACCGCCTCACGCAACCACACCACCTGCCCCTTGCCTCGCAGCACGGCTTCGCCGCTTTTCAGGCGAATCTCGAACCGAAGCGTGGTCCCCACGGGATAAATCTTGCGACTCTGGATGAAAATCCCACCTGCGCTGATGTTGGTGGCAAAATGCTCAACGAACTGCTCGACCTCCGTGTACTTGACACGGATCAGAAGGCCGACTGCCTTGCGGGCTTCTTCTCGTTTATCTTGTGGATCTTTACTCAATTTGCGACATCCTCGCCAAAAAGATTCGTGAAGTATAAAGGAGTTGCACAACCGAAGCAAGACACAGTCACATTCATTACACCAAAACCCATACCGAGGTTGATCCGCTCAGCTTGCTCGGTATAATGGCGCAAACCAACTCAGATGGCGAGGGCTCCTTTGGCCAAAAAACGCTTCATTGCCATGGCGGGCAACATCGGTTGTGGGAAGACCACCGCAGCCAAGCTCATAAGCCAACATTTGGGCTATGAACTTTTCGATGAACCCGTAGTAGATAACCGCTTCCTCAAAGACTACTACCGGGACATGCGGCGCTGGTCCTTCACCTTGCAACTTGAGTTTTTGATCCGCCGCGTAGAACACCACGAACTCATTCGGAAGGTACCCAAAGACTGCATCCAGGACCGAACCCTCTACGAAGATCCCGAGATCTTTGCCAAATACCTCCACGGCCTGGGCTACATGAACAACCGAGAACTCGATCTCTATCACGAGTACTTCATGCGCCTGAACCAAGAACTCACCCAGCCAGACCTGATCATCATCATGGAAGTGGACTCCATCGACACATTGCTGACAAGAATTCGCAAACGCGGGCGAGAAGAAGAAAGCGATATCGACGTCGATTTCATGCGCGGACTCAACGCTTACTACTCCACCTTTGCCCAAGTGTGCCGCCACAAATATGGGATCCCCACCCATCGACTCAACGTGGAAACCCTGGACATCCGATCACCGGAAGGCAGGACTACCTTCCTGAGCGATGTGGAAAAAGCGATGGGAGAATTAAAATGAGCAGCCACCATCGAGCGGATGATCAAGGGACCCCAAAAGGCAAAACCAGGCCTCACTACATCACCATAGAAGGGCCCATCGGCGTGGGCAAAACCACGCTCGTGAACAAGCTTTGCAAAATGTTCTCGGGTCGCATGGTACTCGAAATCGTCGAAGAAAATCCTTTCCTGAGCGACTTCTACGACGATCCTGAAAAATTTGCCTTCCAAACCCAGCTCTTCTTTCTCTTGAGTCGCTACCGGCAACAACAAGAATTATGGCAGCCGGACCTGTTTCACCCCTACATTTTTTCAGATTACATGTTCACCAAGGACAGGATTTTTGCCTCCTTGACCTTGTCAGACAACGAAATGCTGCTTTACGACCAGGTTTTCCAAATCCTGGACATGCGGGTGCTCAAACCCGATCTGGTGGTCTACCTGCAAGCCCGATTGGACGTGCTTTTGGAAAGAATCAAGCGGCGGGGGCGATCCTTCGAAAAAGACTTCAACGCCGATTACCTCAAGCGGCTGTGCGCCACATACAATGACTACTTCTTTCACTACGCAGACACCCCCTTGTTGGTGGTCGACACCTCGGATATCGACGTGGTGGCCTCTGATGCCGACATGCAAGATCTCAACCGGGCCATCATGAGCCATCGAGGCGGCGTCCAGTTCTACAAACCCTTGGGTCGATAGGGAAAACCACATGTCACACGCTCGAATCCCCCTCCTGCTCTTGCTCGGTTTGCTAAATACCTGCGCGACCAGCCAAGAAGTCCCGTCCAACACCCCTATTTTGCCTCCCACAAACATGGAAGCCGTGGCCGAGTTCATCGACCGGCAACCCACGGGGGTGGCCGTCAGTCGCGAAGGTCGCATCTTTGTCAATTTCCCGCGATGGGGCCTGCCCGTTGATGCATCTTTGGTCGAGATCGGACGCGGCGGCAAGCAGAAAGCCTACCCCAACGCCTCCTGGAACCAGTGGATCCCGGGCAGGCACAATCCGACCGAGCATTTCATCAGCGTACAAAGCGTGGTGGCGGATCAGGCAGGATTCCTGTGGGTTTTGGACCCAGCCTCCCCTGGTTTTCGAGGCGTGGTGCCCGGTGGCGCAAAGCTTGTGCAAATTGAATTGAGCTCCAGTCAGGTGGTTCGCATCTTCACCTTCGACTCCCTGCTGGCACCAAAAACCAGCTATCTGAACGATGTGCGAATCGACCCAAAGAAAAAAAAGGCCTACATCACCGACTCAGGACTGGGCGCGCTGCTGGTGGTCGACCTGAAGACCGGTCGGGCTCGCCGGGTTCTGGACAGGCACCCTGCCCTCCACGCAGAAATCAAGCTGCGGCCCCAAATCGGTGGCAAGGCATGGCAGACCCCTGACGGGTCAGTGCCCAAGGTACATGTGGACGGCATCGCACTCGACCTCCGCAAGGGATTGCTGTACTTCCATGCCCTGACCGGCAAGCATCTTTACCGAATCCCCACTGTGGCCCTCAACAACCCGGAGTTGGGTGCCGACGAACTGGGGCGGCGCATCACGGACTTAGGCCCTGATGTAGTCTGCGACGGGATGCTGGTGGGACCCCAAGGAGAAATTTACCTGACCGCCCTGGAAACCGACGCCATCATGGTAAGACAGGCCGACGGCTCCAAAGCGCAAACATTAATCACGGACCCTCGCCTGCGTTGGCCGGACAGTTTGGCCTGGGGGCCCGACGGCAACCTTTATGCCACCACCTCCCAAATCCACTTGGCCCCGGATTTCCGTGATGCCTCAGGCAACCCCTACCCCTTCGGTCTCTGGCGCATCCGCATGAATACGCCCAAGGCCAAAGCCCGATAAAAATTCCGCGACCTAGGGACAACTACTTCCCAGATAGGTGAACAGCATTCGATTGAAGGTGATCGAGTTAGAACCCGGGTCCTCAATACGGACGAAGCTCTCTGGGCACATGAAGTGATTGCCGAGATTTTCGTCAACGTAGGCGCCGTCAACTCTCTCTTGTACGCGCTCGATCAGCACGTCGCCGTCCCGGGTGTCCAAAATGCGATACTGGGCTGGATAAGTCGCCCGGCTGTCCGTCCCCCGATACTGAGCCTGTATGTTGTAACATCCGACCCCGAGCGATCCGAAATCCGGCACGTAGTCCACCCACTGCTCGCCCGCTGGATCGGGCTCATCCGTCAACTGATAGTTTGACGTGTACCAGTAGTCGATGTGGGCGCGTGCCACGTTATGCCTGCGAAACTTCGGGTTGTCGCCGTTCAGCCCATCGTTCGCGTCGATCTTCGGCTGGGTGGTATCCTCGTCACCACTGTGGGCATCGACCTGCAGGGTATACACCTGGCCAGAACTCAGGGTCCCCTGCCGGGGCGCACAGTCACCCTCGACAACAGGCTCTGAAGACACCCTGTAAAGCTTACCGGTACTCTGGTAATCCCAGGTGCCCAGATACAGGTCGCCGTCGAAAACCGCCATGCTCCAAATGGCGGTCGCCGGAAATGTACAGATGGTTTGCCAGTCGCTCTCGCCATCTGGGGACATGACCAGCGAACAAGGGCCGCTCTCGTTCTTCCAGCCGTTGGAGGTGCCGGCGAAAAGCTTGCCGTTCAGGTCCTCGATATCAGTCACGTAGCGCTTGGTGCCACTGTAGGTCTTGACAAAATTCGTGCCGTCGAAGCGCCAAACCCCCACCTCGCCGTTGGCATAGTAGTCGGTGCTGCCCAGCCACAAATAACCATTCCATACATGCCCACGAAAATAGCGATTGGCCACCTGCTGCTTGCTCCAATCGCTACCATTGGTCGAAGACAGCATATGGCCCTGCTGGTTCTCCACCGCGAATGCGTAGAGTGCCCCGTCGTATGCGACGATCTCGCGAATATAGGTCGAAGTGCCTCCCGAGTCGTACACGGTGGTCCAGGAGGATCCATCTTGGCGCAGGATCAAACCATGGGTGCTCTGCGCATTGTTGTAGTTGATGGCGTAAAGTTTTCCGTCGAAGACCTCGAGCCCACAGCCGATGGTGCCGGAGCCTCCATCACGTACGAGAGCCCAGTTGGATCCGTCGGTCGAGCGAAAGATGTCTCCACTGTGTTCGGTGTTGGCATAAAGATAACCGTCGAAGACCTTCATGGCGCAGACCGATTCGCCGATACCCAGGAGCCCCGGTGAGGTCAACTCGAAGGGAGGATAGGCGTAAAGCATGCTTTGGGACTCGTGACCGTAACCAAACAAACCCGCGTACAGCTTGTCACCGAAGGCCTCCAGGCTGAAGAAGCCATCGGTGTATGAGGTACCGACAGGCGTGCAGGTCCAAGCCATTTCCACACCCGGATCGCCACCCGCATCTTCTCCGGCATCTTCCCCGGCATCTTCCCCGGCATCCTCCCCAGCATCTTCACCGGCATCTTCACCGGCATCTTCACCGGCATCTTCACCGGCATCTTC
>JAUVAM010000004.1 GCA_030591745.1 Deltaproteobacteria bacterium | reverse complement strand
TCGGGCACCATGAGCCCCCTGCCCGCGCCCTCCATCGACACGGGCATGGGCTTGGAACGACTGGCCGCCGTGGTCAAGGGAGTGACCACCAACTACGACACGGACCTCTTCCTGCCCATCATCGACAGCATGGCGAAAATCGCGGGCACCCAGTACGGCAAAGACTCCGATACGGATTCCAGCTTGCGGGTGGTGGCCGATCACGCACGGGCCACGGCCTTCTTGATGTCCGACGGCATTTTGCCCTCAAACGAAGGACGCGGCTATGTGCTCCGACGCATCATGCGCCGCGCCATCCGCCACGGTTCCAAGCTGGGCGTTGAGAAACCCTTCTTCCACGAAGTTTGCCAAACGGTGGTGGAGCGCATGCGTGAGGCTTACCCGGAGCTCTCCGGCAACCAGGAACTCATCGAGAAGGCCAGTCGCCTGGAGGAAGAAACCTTCCGACACACCCTGAACAATGGGCTCAAGCTTTTGACCAAGGAAATCGAAGCTCGTGCAAGCGAGGCGGACAAAACCCTGCCCGGCAAGCTGGTCTTCGACTTGCAGACCCGGGACGGCTTCCCGCCGGATCTCACCGCCGTCATCGCCTCGGAGCAGGGCTTTGCCATCGACGAAAAAGGATACAAGGCGGCTTTTCAGCACCACCAGGAAGTCTCCGGCGGCGGCCTGGGCATCGAGGGCGTGGACGATACTTACAGAGACGTCCTATCCGCCCACGGCCCCAGCCAGTTTTCAGGCCATGAAAAACTGGAGGGCACAAGCCCCGTCCTGGCCATCTTGGCCTTTGATGTAAAAGAAGACAGCAAAGGCGAAAAGCGCGAAGGGAAGCGTCGCCTGATCGAGCAAGCCGAGACCGGGCAAACCGTGGACCTAATCGTTGGCAACACGCCCTTCTATGGAGAATCCGGCGGTCAGGTCGGCGACACGGGCTGGATCGAGCAAGGCGAGAGCAAAGGCCTGGTCACAGACACCCTGCGGCCCTTGCCTGAGCTCATCGTGCACCGAGTTCAGGTGGAATCGGGCACCCTGCGCACCGGCGATGCGGTGAAGCTGAAAGTGGATCGTGACCGCCGACAGGCCATCCTGCTCAACCACTCGGCGACCCACTTACTTCATACCGCCTTGCGCCAAGTCCTGGGCGACCATGTAAACCAAAAGGGCTCCTATGTTTCCCCGGATCGCCTGCGCTTCGACTTCTCCCATTTCGAGCCGGTCAAGGCCGAAGAGATGGCCGAGGCGGATCAGCGGGTCAACGATTTCGTGCGACGTAATTTGCTCATCGAGGCCAAAGTAACGGACATGGACGGAGCCCGAGATGCCGGCGCCACCATGCTCTTCGGCGAAAAATACGGTGATGAGGTCCGCATGGTCCGCATGGGCGAGGTCAGCCTTGAGCTTTGCGGTGGCACCCACACCGAACGCACCGGCGACATCGGCCTGTTCAAAATATTGAGCGAGGGCTCGGTGCAGGCCGGGGTTCGACGCATCGAGGCGGTCACCGGCGCGGAAGCCGTCGTCAGCATACAAAATTTGCAAGCCAACATGGAAGCGACAGCCAAGGCCCTGCGCTCAACGCCGGCTGATGCGGCCGTTCGGGCCGCGTCCCTGCTGGAAAAGGAACGCAAGCTCAACCGGGAAGTCGAGCAGCTCAAACAAAAACTGGCCACCGCGGGCGCAGGAAGAGATCCTGCCGATGAAGCACGGGAAGTCGGCGGCATCAAGGTCTTGGCCACACGGGTCGAGGGCATTCAGCTCTCGGGCTTGAGGGACTTCGCCGACGGCTTGCGGGACAAACTGGGCGGCGGCGTGGTCTTGGCCGCGGCCGTTGAGGACGGCAAGATGTCGGCCGTTTGTTCGGTGGCCAAAGACATATCAGGCAAGGCCAAGGCCGGCGACCTGCTGAAAGCATTTTTTCAGATCACCGGGGGCCGTGGCGGCGGACGACCCGACTTTGCCCAGGGCGGCGGCGGGGATCCAGCCAAGCTGGACGAGGCCTTGGAAGCCTTCTATCCCATGGTCGAAAAAGCGCTGGACGCCCAATAGCGCCGAATCGTGGCGGACACAGGTGTCGCCTTGAAGCAAAACATGATCCCAGCATTGTTGGCCCTGGGGGCGCTGGCCACCGGCGGCCAGGTACTTGCCTTGCGCGAGTTCATGGTGGTCTTTGCCGGCAACGAACTCAGCCTGGGCCTGCTTTTCGCCGTCTGGTTCGTGGGCATCGCCTTGGGCGCAGGCATGGGCGCAAAACTGGCTCACAAACTAAATACCACCGAAGGCGCTCGCTTGGCCTTTTGTGTTTGCGCCCTGACCATGCTCGTCGAGCTTGTGCTCATGGTGCTGTTCCTGCGTATGTGGCGCGGTATTTGGCAATTGGAGACCGGCAATCTCCCCGGCCTGGGCTTCTTGTTGCTAAGCGGCATCTTGCTGCTCGCCCCCCTGGCGCTAACCGTGGGCCTATCTTTTCCGCTGGCCTGCCGAGCCGCACGGGATGAAGCACACGATCTGACCGTGGGTAGAGTTTATGTCCTGGAATCCGCGGGCGCGATCGCGGGCGCCCTCCTCTGCACGGCGATGGCCATGTTGGGCCGCGGCGGCCTGGTCTTGACGGGGGCCCTGGGCCTTATGTTGACCCTGAGCCTGGTGCCCCAAGCCTGGTCGAAATCCAGCGGCCGCGCTCTGCGTTTGTTGGGGGGCTTGGCCGCTCTTTTGTCCCTGACCCTTCTCGGCCTGTGGACCTCAGGGCAATTGGCCGCCTGGGAGGAGACCTCCACCGAGCTCCGCTATGCGAACCTCAGTCCGGGTGGCCGGCGGGTGGCCTGGGCCGCGACGCCTTACCAGTTTTTGGATCTGGGGAAACATGCGGGCCAATTCGATCTTTACGCGGACGGCAAGGCCGTCACCAGCTTCCCCGACCCCTACCTGCAGCGACCTCGAGCCCACCTGGTCATGGTCCAACATCCAAAGGCGAAAAAAATCTTGCTCTTCGGCTCGGCCTCCTTCGGGGCCTTGCCGGCCATGCTGGCGCACCCCATTGAGCAATTGGATCTGGTTGAGTTGGACCCTCGAACCTATGACCTCTTGAAGCCACACTTGGACGAGGCGACCCAGGCAAGTCTGAAGGATCAACGGCTGCACTTCATCCCGGACGACCCCAGGCGCTTTTTGTCCCGCCCGGCCACCGGAAACTACGATCTGATCTTCGTCGACGCCCCCGAGCCGATGACAACGGCCGGCAACAGGGTCTTCACGATGGAGTTTTACGCCCAGGCCAAACGCCACTTGGCCCCGGGGGGATTGCTGGCCACTCGCCTGCCAGGCAGCACAAGCTACCTTGGAAAAAGCCGAGCCAGCCTGCTGGGCTCCCAACGAGATACCTTGGCCCTTCTTTTCACACAAGTCTTGGTCATCCCAGGCGCGGAGACTTTCTTCTTCGCAAGCGACACAAAGATAGCAAGCGATGATCCGATGATGCTCGTATCAAGATACAAAACGCGAGGGGTCCAAGACCCCATCTTTTCTCCCCGACAATTCCAAATGCTGGTGGACCCAGCCCGAAGCCAGGACCTCTTGGCTCAGCTCAAAGAACGCGGAGAGAGCCGCCTCAACACAGACTCACATCCCTCAAGCGTGAGTCACGGCCTTGCTGTTTGGAGCGAGCGATCAGACGACGGATTGGGACTGGCCCTGGCCCACGCCACGACCTGGCCCCCTTGGCTTTGGTTCGCAGGCCTCGCGGCCCTGATGGGGCTGGGCCTGGCTTGGCTGGGTTTCGGCAAACGGGAACATGCCCAATGGCGTGCGAGCCTGCTCGCCATCGGCGTCTTAGGCGCGGCGGGCATGACCTTGGAGCTCTTGCTCAGCTTTGCCTACCAGGCCCTGGCCGGCTCCTTGTTCCAGGAATTGGGCTTGCTGGTGGCGGCCTTCATGGGGGGCCTGGTGCTGGCGGGCTGGGCTGTCAATCGTCGATTGCGAGGCCGCCCTGCCTCTTCGACTTTTCTCATCCGGGCTCTTTGCGCGCTGGCCGTCTTCAGCGCCGCCCTGCCGCTGGTTCAAGGGCTGGCCTTCACCCTGGCCGACACCGGAGGTCGAGTCATCCTGCTACTCGCCACCGGGATCGCGGGCGCGGGCACGGGCGCCATCTTCCCACTCATCAGCCACTGGAACACCCATGCCGGACAGGGCCTTCTCAAGGTAGCCGGCGGCTTAGACGCAGCCGATCACCTGGGCGCGGCCGCGGGCGCTTTCGCAGCCGGCTTGCTTTTGTTGCCCAGTCTGGGCCAAACATTTTCCAGTCTATGGATCGCCGCGGCCCTCGCCTTCGCGGCCATGGGCATCTGGCTAACCAGCCGCTTGCCGCGATCCTCCGTGGGATGATATTAAGGGTGAATCTGTAAAGCCCGGAGGATGCATCATGACTCAAGAATTCCCGCGATCAGTCGCCAATGGACGCTATGTTCTCCAGGCCGAAATCGGCCAGGGCGGCACCGGCACTCTGTACAAAGCGACCGAGGCCCAAAGCGGCCAAACCGTCGCCTTCAAGCGATTTCACTCCAACCTCTCCGACAACGCGGGTGCCTTGAGCAACCTGCAGCGCGAGGTGAGCGAAGGCCAAAAGATCGATCACGAAGGCCTGCTTAGAGTTCATGAATGCGCCACCGACGAAGAAGGCTTGTACACCGTCTGCGACTTTTCCCCCCTGGGCTCCTTGGCGGATCGCATCGAGCGCACGGGGCACATGACCCCCGAGTCGGCGATCGAGCTATGCCTGCGCACGGGCGAGGCACTGAGCACCCTGCACGCCGCAAAGATCATCCACCGCAACGTCAAGCCATCCAACGTGCTGCTCTTTGAAGGCGGCGGTGCCAAGCTTTCAGACCTGGGCACGGCCAACCTCGTCTTCACGGACGAGATGACCATGGAGCTGGCGGGCAGCCCGGAGTACATGGCCCCAGAGCAACGGCGGATCACCGAGCCCTTGGACGAACGGACCGACCTCTATGGCCTGGCGGCCACCCTGCACACCTGCCTGACCGCCGAAGCCCCCGGGGGTTCAGCCGGCTGGCGCGTGCCCCACAAGCTGCGCCCCCTCCTGAGCAAGGCCCTGTCCGTCGACCCCAACAATCGCCACACCAGCGTCCAAGCCTTCTGCGACGAGCTCAGCCGCACATACAGACCAGCTCGAGCCAAGGGCGGCAATAAAAACATGCTGATC
The DNA here is from genome assembly GCA_030591745.1 of Deltaproteobacteria bacterium. Next base: position 14,561 of record JAUVAM010000004.1, on the reverse strand, counting down.
GGCGCAACGCTGGGGTTCATGATCGCCCTGGGACTCACGCTGGGTTTCTTCCTGGCCGACGCCGGCGAGGACACACAACCGGTCGCGAGCCAAAGGAATCCTCCCCTCAACACCCAATTGGCCTCGACCAAAAATAAAACCACCCCCCTGCCCGAGCCCAACCCGGTGCGACAAAGGCCCATCAAGCATGAAGTCGTGAGTGGCTTGGTTCCGGCGGCGGCAAAAGCCGAGGCCGTTCTGACCGACGCCCAGACCTGGCCCAATTCCATCGGCTCGGGCTATACCTTGGCCTTCGTCAAAAACACAGGCGAAGTGCCCATAGAAAAACCGCGGGTGGACATCACCTACCATGATGCAGAAGGCCGCAAGATGACCACGGCCTTCGGCTACAGCTCCATCGATCTCATTGCCCCCGGCGCGTCAAGCCCGGTCAAGTTGCTGATCAAAAAGTTCCCCAAGGGCTTTGCGGGCATGAAGGCCACGGTGAAAGCGCGAGCGCCATACTCCTTGGCCAAGCGCACAGCCCTCCTCAAGTTGGATGCGCCCAAACTGGTGCGCGGCAAGTACCACGGCCATGAGTTGACGGCTCAAATTCGTTCCGAGGAAACGCAAGAGACCATCAAGTACGCCGAGGCCATCGTGGTGCTCTTTGACGCCAAGGATCGCATCATCGACATCGCCAGCGGATACGGCAAACAGAAAGAGCTAAACCCCGGCGAGTCCTGCGCGGTGCGTGTCCTGCTGAATCCCCTGGGGGACGAGACCCCGGTACGCTTTCAGGCCTGGGCTGACGCCACGGTCTATCCCAAGCGCTGAAAGGCTGAGCCCCTCAACGCCAGACGCCCGGAATCTTCGCCGAACATTTGGGGCAGCGCCCAGGTTCGACAAAACGACTGCGCACGCTATACCCCACCCGCTCGATGATCAGTTCCCCGCAAACGTGACACCGGGTGTGCTCGGCATCGTGGCCGGGCAGGTTGCCAACGTAAACGTAATGCAGGCCGGCGGCTCGCGCTCGCTCATAGGCCTGCACCAGACTCCGCACCGGCGTGGGCGGCAAATTGCGCAACTTGTAAGTCGGATGAAATCGCGTGAAATGAAGTGGCACATCCGGGCCCAGGTGAGTCTTCACCCAGCCGGCCAACTTGTCCACGGCCTCCAGGCCGTCATTCAAACTCGGGATGGTCAAGTGCACCATCTCCAGCCAGACCTTGGATTTGGCCACTTTCTCCAGGGTTTTCAAAACCGGCTGGAGCGAGCCTGAGCATAGTTCGCGGTAGAAGCGCTCGTCGTAAGCCTTGAAGTCCACCTTGATGGCGCTCAAGACCTTGAGCAGCTCATCCAGGGGACCAGGCTGAATGTAGCCATTGGAAATCATGACGCCGTGGATGCCCTCTTTGCGAGCCAGGCGCGCGGTCTCAAGCATGTATTCGAAAAAAACCACCGGTTCGCCATAGGTGAATGCGATGGATTGAGCGCCACGTTTCTTGGCCATGGCCACCAGCTTGGCGGGCGAGACGTATCCAAAACGAGCTCGTCGTTCCTCTGGTCCCGACTGGGAAATCTCCCAGTTTTGGCAAAAACGACAGGCGAAGTTGCAACCCACGGTGGAAACACTCAGGGCCTTGCTGCCAGGCAAAAAGTGATTCAGCGGCTTCTTCTCAATGGGATCGTTGGCCATGGCCACCAGGCGACCAAAGACTCGCGTCACCAGTTCGCCATCAACGTTGCTACGTACGCGACACAAGCCGGTCTGTCCCGGTTGCAGAACACAAGCCGTGGGACAAAGACCGCAACGCACTCGTTTTTTTTCAAGCGACTGAAACCAAGCAGCCCGCCGAGTAAAAGGATCATCAACCTTGCCGGCAGAACCTGCCGTGGCGTCCTCGGCCGACTTGGCCGGACTACTACAGTTGAGCAGACCGCCAGTCGCCAGCCCCAAGCCCGACAGTTTAAAAAAATCACGCCGCTTCATGAGAGTTCCTCACCCGGGGGTCAAGCCGTCCATCGTCGCCAGCCACGTCCCAACACCAACAAGGCCAGGCCAGCGAACCACAACCCGCCCGAACCGCCACCCAGATGGCCGCAAGCACAGCCACCCTCGATCACCAGGGGTCCCGGTCGCTCGCAGAAACCACCATCCTCGGGACAAACCGTGTCGGTCGGACAAGGACCTTCCGGGGTGCAAGCCAGCTGCTCGCAAAGCGATCCCCCACCGGCGGGCATGCACAAGGCAGGCTCGCCGCATTCCTGGTCTTCATCGCAGCTTTCCCGGCAAAGACGCTCCGGACCCGAGCTTGGACAAGCGGTCCCGGGCGGGCATTCGCTGCCGTCAACGCAGAGCACTTGCCGACAGACCTCATCGCAGACCTGTGCCTCTGGGCATTCGGCGTGGGAAGTACAAGCCACCATGCAAACAGTGGGTCCGCCGGGCATCATGGGCACACAGGCAAAGCCCGCATCGCATTCGGCGCTGGTGGCGCAGGATGTGGCGCAAAGGCCCAAGCCATCCGCGGGATCGGCCTTCCAGCATTCCCCCATGGCGCAGTTGAAGTCCTCGGCACAGGTCAAACCGTCTGCGTTGTCGAAGCCAGCCGCGGCAGCCCGCACGGCCCGGGCCGCGTTGACTCGACCATAGCCGTAATACTGGTTCCAGCCGTCTCCATCGTAGGCACTGCCGCCCACCTTATCCGCCGTCTGCTCCACGATCATACGCGCCTGGGCGCCGGTGAGCGCGGGATTGGCCGAAAAGGTCAAGGCCACAACGCCGGCGGCGATCGGACAGGCCGCCGAGGTGCCGTTGAAATACTGAGTGTAGTTGCCGGCGGCGTCCGGTTCCTGGTAGCCGGTCTGAACGTCCCCACCGGTCCAGGGATCAACGGTGTACATGTAACCACCCCGGGACATGCCCCAGTCACCGAGGGTGTCGGTGGTAAAAATGCTGGTGGTGGCGGGCTCCCGCCCTCCGGTGGGGGCCATGACCGACAAGTTGGGCCCATAGTCCGAGTAACCGACCCGCCAATCCCGATAATCCGTACCCCCCACGGCCATGGCTTCCGCCATGGAGCCCAAGCGGTTGGGATGCATCAAGACACCCCCGTTTTCGTCCCCGTTGCCCGAAGCGAAGACCGGCACCGAGCCCAAACCGCCGCGGCCGTTGTTCCAAGCATTCTCCACCGCCGTGTAGTAAGGCGTCATGTCCACCTGGGTGATGGCGTAGATGCGCCAGCTGTTGGACAAGACCCAGGCCCCATTGTCCGTGGCGTAGTTCAAGGCCCGGTAACCCACCGAGATCTGCTGGACGGTGGCATAGGCATCCATCATGCGGATGGGCATCAGGCTGCATTGGGGACAGACGCCGATCATGCCCTCGCTGTTGGAGCCATTGGCCATGACCAGGCCCGAACAATTCGTGCCATGGCAATTCAAAGCGCTCGACCCCGGTGTGGGATCGTTACTTTGGGTCTCGGCGTCGTAGCCGGTCAGGACCCGATTGGGATCGAAATCCGGATGGCCCGTCTCCACACCCGTGTCGATGACCGCCACCACCACCTGGGGATCGCCCAGGGTCACGTCCCAGGCCTCCTGGCTTGCAATGTGGGCACCGGAAGCCTGCTGGTGATACCACTGGAGATCGTAATAGGGATCGCTGGGCTGGTGATGCAAGCGGACCGTCACAAGAAAATCGGGCAAGGCCCAGGCCACGTCACCGCGACCGGCCAAGGCCACCGAGGCCTTCATGGCTTGCCGCGCATCGGTCGCGCGAATCCACCAAACTTGCAAACCCGCGTCCAGAGGCTGAAGCAATTCAAGACCCAGTTCGGCGCAAAGGGCTTCCAGTTCGGGCCGCGACCCACCCTCCCGCATGCGCAGCATAAGCTCCCGATCCAAACCAAAACTCCGTCCCGTACCCGCATCCAAAAAAACCAGACCGCCCCGCTCAACGACCCCGGCTTTCTTCAATCGCGCGATCACCTCATCGGCCCGGCCGACGAATTTCTCAGCCAAACTCAATTCCACCAAGGCCCCAGCCGAAATTCGCTTCAGGCTGCCGTCAAGAACCAGCTCCGCTCGACTCGCCAAGGAAACAGTCGACTCACCAGCGGCCAAACGCAGCAAGACCCGATCAGCCGCTACGTCCAATTCCACCTTCTGACCACCAGCATTAATGTAATGAAGTTTTTCCGCGGAGGCACTGCCCACCAGGAGGCCATAACAAAACAAAAACATCAAAACAGCGCGCATGAACATCTCCTGGCTCCTAACAAGACACAATCCATCTTAAGCAAAAAAAGCACGAAAATCCAGGCTCCAGGGAGGTGGCATAAACACGATGGTGTTTCCTATCAAAGAAAACATAAACTACATTGTCTTTAAGCATAAACCTAGGTGCCCATAAACCTAAGGTGCCCCATAAACCTAGGTGCCACCCAAATAGTGAGCAGCCTCTTGCCATCAGTTGGTAGAACAGGTATGGTTGCAATAGGTGCAACTTGTTGCAATATATCAATACCGCATGGAGAATACGATGGCCTCATCAACGGTAGGAGTCAAACTCGACGAGGAAACCAAGCAGAGACTCAAAACCCTGGGCGAAAACCGACAGCGAACCCCACACTGGTTGATGAAATCAGCCATCGCCGAATATCTTGAACGAGAAGAGAAAATCGAGTCTCAAAAACAAGAGGACATGGAGCGCTGGCGTGAGTACAAACTCACCGGCGAAAGCCTTTCCAACCAAGCCATGATGGGCTGGCTGGATGACCTGGAAAAAGAAATCGATCATGGCTGAATTGGTTTGGCTTCCAGGAGCCAAAAACGACATTGAGCGACTTTTCACTTTCCTGCGCGAAAAAAGTCCTCAGGCTGCCAGAAACGCCATCAAGGCAATCCGCTTGGGGGCAAAGCAACTGACGGCCTTCCCCCAGGCCGGACGCCCCATGGACGACGGAACCGGCCGCCGAGAAATAATCGTAGCCTTCGGAGGCAGCGCCTATGTATTGCGCTACAAGATGGACGGCAAACTCGTCGTCATCCTCCGAGTTTGGCATGGCCGAGAGGATCGGTAGAAAAACGAAGGCGACATCAGCCCTCGAATACTAACTCGTAATCACCCGCTTCGGTCATCGCAAGGCTGAGCTTGACCCTGCCGGCAAGGAGGTCTTTCAGGCGTGCGCCGCATAACTCGCCACGCCAACCTGTGGCAAGGCGCGGGGCCTGCTCGGGATCGCTGCCCCCGCCCCCCCACTCTATGAAATCCCGGAGATCGCTGTTGGTCGCGAGGAGCTCGCCCGCGATGGAATGTTCACGGGCGATGTGGCTTGCAAGCGCCGATACCAGCTTCAGCACCATTTTCTTATCAGCGGTCGGGCTCGCCTGCGGCTTCTTTGGGCAGTCGTCATCGGGCATCGCCATGGCGCGCTCGACGGCCTGAAGGAGCGCCTTGGACCAGGCCGACTTGCCGCCGTCGCCCATGCCTCGGATCTGTCCGAGGGAATCGGGATTCGATGGCTTCCGCTTCGCGACCTCTAGCAACAGGTCGTCACGCATGATGCGGCCACGGGGCTTATCCTGAGAGCGGGCCCGGTCCTCGCGCCATGAATAGACTGCCTGGAGCACAGCCAACTCGCGGCGCGATAAGCGCCCAGCGCCCCGGATGCGGCGCCATCTTTCGCCATTCTGTCTGGTCGCGATCCGGTGGCGGATCGGCTCCATCTCCGAGCGGAGCCAGTCGCTGCGACCGAGTTCCGACAGCTTGTCCATGAGGTGTTCGCAAACCGGGAGCAGGCAGCGAACATCGTCGAGCGCGTATTCGAGCTGCCGGTCGGTCAAAGGGCGTTTGCGCCAGTCCGTGCGCGTCTCCCCCGATTGCACTCGTGTGCCGACGGTCTTGTGAACGAGATTCTCGTAGCTCAGCGGGTACCCATATCCCGCGAGCCCGGCTGCGAGCTGGACATCGATGATGTTGCTCGGTGTCTGGCCGGTGTGGAGGAAACATGCCGCGAGTTCCTCACTGCCGGCATGAACCACCACCAGTCGCTCTGGGTCTAAGACCACCTCCCAAAACGGGGTCATGTCTCCGACGGTGAGCAGGTCGACCGCGAGCACCTCGTCATCGGTGGCGATTTGGAGTAAGCACAACTTGGGACTGTAGGTGTGCTCGGGGACAAACTCCATGTCGAAGGCAAGGCGGGGCGAGGCCTTCAGGGTCTCACAGCGCTGTCTGAAATCCTCTGGGGAAGTAACGATCTTTTCGGTCGGCATCTGGTGGTCCTTCTTGGGACGACGGTGCGAGGAAGATGAGCCCAGGATAGCACGGATACGCCAAAGTGGCTGTCCGCCAAACATGAGAAAAACGAAGGCGCCGAAGAGGTGCCACCCACTTAGATATCTTCCCGTCGTCATCCTGCGAGTTTGGCATGGTCTCGAAAATCGACAAAAACCGAAACACCAATACTCCCTTATATTACTGCGACTTATAAATCCGTGTTGTCAAACAACTTTGTCTATGTTGACAATGTGGTCTTGCTTTGTTTACAATTATCACAAGAAATGTTGACAATGAACGAGAGGTTGTTTGTCAAATGCCTGCAAGGGATAAATCTGAGAAAATAAGACGTTACATCATCGAGAAGGTCGGCGAGCATCCGAAGCGTATCACGTCGCTTACTGCCGCGGAATTCGGCATCAGCCGCCAGGCCGCGAACCGCCATGTCCGGATTCTCGTGGGAGATGGCCTGCTCTCGGCGACCGGCAAGACGCGCTCGATAGAGTACAGCCTGACTCCGCTCATCGAAAAACAGGTGGGCATAAACATCGTATCGGGGCTTTCGGAAGACCGCGTTTGGCGGAAGGTGGTCAAGCCCGAGATTGCGAATCTTGCCGAGAATGTGCTCGCCATCTGCAATCACGGCATCGCCGAAATGATGAACAACGTGATCGACCATTCCGAAGGAAGCCAGGCTCTTGTGTCCATCACCCTCGACGCCGCAAAGGTGCAGTTGGGCATTTACGACAACGGCATCGGCATCTTCAACAAGCTCAAGCGAGACCTGAACCTGGAAGATGAACGCCACGCAATCTTAGAGCTTTCGAAAGGAAAATTGACCACCGATCCCGAGAGGCATTCGGGTGAAGGCATTTTCTTCACCTCACGCATGTTTGATGAGTTCTACATTCACTCAGGGAAGCTCTTGTTCGCACACTCCGAACCGGCGGAAGACTGGCTCTTAGATACGCGAGATTCCGACATCCTGGGCACGAATGTCCACATGACGATACGCAGCAGCTCTGATCGCAGGCCCGAAGAGGTGTTCGACAAATACACCGTGGACAAAGAAACCTACGGCTTCACAAGAACCCATGCGCCCGTTGCGCTCGCCAGGTACGGAAACGAAAATCTCGTATCCAGATCCCAGGCCAAACGGCTTCTCGCTCGCTTCGATCGATTCGAAGAAGTGCTCTTGGACTTCAAAGACGTACAAACCATCGGACAGGCATTCGCGGACGAGATATTCCGCGTTTACAAAAATGCACATCCAAAAGTAAAACTGCTCTGGATCAACGAGAACGACTCGGTACGCAAAATGATCCTGCGAGCCCAGACGACCTCCTAGGCGGCGGTCAGGCGCAGGCCCAGCCATAGCTCCAGGCCGGGATCGGGGAAGCCGAACTCGGTCATGTATTGGGCATCGAGGAGGTTGGAGCCTTTGAGGTAGAGCTGCAGCCATTCGTTGGCCTGCCAACGCAATCGAGCATCCCAGAGAAGGTAAGTTCCCAGGCTTCCCCAGACCAGGGTCTCGGGATGCAAGAAGTCCTGCGGACCCACCAGGCGTAAATCGGTGGAGAACACCAGGTCTTCTACGGGCCGCAGATCCACACCAAAAATCAGGCGATGGGCGGGCCGGTAGGCCAGGGGCTCGTCTTCATCCAGGCGCCGAGCGTTGAGAAATTGATAGGAAAGACGCAAGGCCAACAGATCCCAAGGTTGATAGCCGCCAAGAAATTCCAGACCGAGCATGCGAGCACGGCCCAGGTTCTGCAATTGCTCGGCTGGCAATCCATCGGCTCCGGTCACCGGTCTGTTTTCGATGCGGTCGATAAGCTCCGCGTCAAAGCCGGCCAATTTCAGCCACAGGTTTTTGCGCGGCCGCCAGCTCGCCTCAAGACCAAAATGCCAGGCGGATTCGGCTTTCAGATCCGGGTTGGCCAGACGAATGCCATCCAAGCCATCGAAGCGTTCTTTCAAGTTGGGGAATCGGCTGCGCAGGGCCGCGCTGAGCTGGATATGCAACTCAGAGAATACGCTCAGCTTGGCGGCCAGCAGGGGGCCCAGCGACCACGCCTGCTGGGCGCTTTGATCCTCGGCCTCATGGGCGAACTCAAGGTCGCCCTGTACGGAAGCACTCAACAGCCAGCGCTCGGAGGGCAACCAGTCCAACTCCGGTGCCAGCGTGAGCAGACTGCGGCTAAGCGCGACCCCTTCGTCCTGAAGATGTTGATCATGCTGCAAGCCCAGCCAGGCCCGCCAAATCCATGCGCCCAGGCCTGAGTCCACAAGCCCCCGGGCGCGGAGCCGAACCCCCAAGGACAGGTCATCGTAGCGCGAAGAAAAAGCCCGCGCCGAAAGCTGGCTGTCGTAGTTCGCGTCGTCAAAGGCATCCACCCGGTTGGCATAAGAACGCAACCAGATCACCTCATCTGCCTGACCCAAACCAGCCGGCAACTTCCAGGCATGGCGCAAAGCCAGGCCCTGGGCCCGCCACAAACCAAATCGCCAATAGCGGGGCATGCTGAGCCGGGTGCTGGGTGCCATCCCCCGCTCACCTTCGATCCGCCAGGCCGACAGGCCCAATCGATGAACCCCGGAGCGCCAGCCCACGCGCAACAAACCGTGAGCCAACTCGCTGTCGCTGTTTTCTCGCAGGCCCCCATCTTCATTGGCCGTGGCATCAAAACTTTTGGACAAACGAAATCCATCCACACGCCGATAGCCTGCGCTCAAGCTCCAACCCAATGACCCCAGCCTTTGGGCGTGCTGAACCCTGAGATCCATCTTGTCCAGATCGGCAGCCCGTAGATCCATCTTCAGCTTGGCGCCGTCGCCGGCCTGTCGGGTCAACAAATTGATGGCACCGCCCACGCCGTTGGGCCCGAACTGCAAGGAGCCGGGCCCCTTGACGACCTGAATTTGACGAATCCAATCGGCCGGCAACCAGTCCAAACCGAGCTGACCGTCGAAAGGAAGGGCCAAGGGCACGCCGTCCAGCATGACGGCCACTTGTCGCTGCGAGAAGCCACGCAACTGCAGTCCACGTTCACCCCGACGTCCGGAAGCCCCATGCACGGCGCCCAATCGCTCAAGGGCCGCGGCGGTGCTGTCGTCGGCCAGCCGCTCGAGTTGTTCTTCGTCAATGAGTTCCACGGCCACGGCGTCGCTCACTACAGGACGCGCCCTGACCAAAATGGTCTCGGCCCCCGTCTCTTCGGCAGGCTCATCTTCCGCCGACAGCCGGCCGGGCAAAGCCAGCAAGAGCAGGCCACAAAAGACAAGCTGAAGGAAACGCTGGGGGCGACGCAACATGATGGGTGTTGTTTAGGGTTCCAGGAGGTGAATGCGAACCGTATTCCTCACGGACCACCAAGAGGAAAGATTCAGGCCTGCGTCCCAGCTGAGATCCCCGCTCTCGGGATGAATCCAACCCTGCTCCAACTGGTCCAAGGTCAAAGCTTCTTCATATCGATCGACCGTCGGTCGAAACCCATCGCTGTCTTCAACATCGTAGAGATACAGCTCCGGCGATTCTGTGATGCCGCATGCGGCCAGAACCGAAAAAAGGGAAACCAATGACTGACCCGCCACCTCCACCGTGGGTTGATAGGTCAAATCGATATCCTTGACCTGGTCCTCCAGCACAAAATGCAAGAGCCGTCCCTGACTGCCCGCATCAGACAGAAACACGCCCGCCAAACCGCCTATTTGGAGACAGCCGGGAAAATCCAGGGCCTCGTCCCAACTCAGATTGCCGGTCAGGGCATGCACAGAGCCCTGCTCCAACAGCGTACCCGGCAAGGGAATGAGATCCACACAGTAGGCTCTGGAAGCCGGACGAAAACCATCGCCGGCCGCAAAATCCGCCACCAGATTCTCTGGCCTCAAATCCGGCCAGGCCGAAGCCACGGCATCGGACAAGGGCACAAGCAAATCCTCGCCAAGCGGTTCAGCAACCAGATCGCCCAGCTCCACCTGGCGAGATTCACCTTGATAGCGAATCTCCAAAGTCACGCTCCCATCCAATGCGCCTTCATCCACGTTTTGCGAACAGGCGAGCAAAGCCAAGCCGACGAAGGCAAGCAGCCCTGAATGAATCGATTTCATGCTTCACCCATATTCCTAAAGCTTGGAAAGCTTTCCTACCAAAGCTTGAATCTCCGCATCGTCCGCGCCGGCCTCGATCTTGAAAGCAAAATCGCCCCAACGCTTTTCGATGGAGGCTGCACAGACAGCCCGCACCGAGGCCAACACGAAACGAGCCCGTCCCTGGGCGGGCAACGAACCCAAAGCCGGGCCATGGCCGTCCCCATCCGCCTCCAGCCAGCCCATTTCATCCACCACCAAAAAATCGGCGTCCGTGGCCGCGAGGCGAATCTTCTCAGCCGCCCAGGTCCAGCCCGCCTCATCGAAACGAAAACCCACCCGCGGATCATCTCCGTCCTCGCAGCGCCGGGCAAAAGAGCGACGCGCTCCGCTCGCCACGTCTTGCAGGTCATAGCCCTGGGCCCGGCCTTCGGACATCAATTTGGGTTGCTGCACCCCGCCTGCTGCACAACCTTCAGCCCGAAGCTGCTCCACCACGCGCCCCAGGGTGCGGGTCTTGCCGCTGTCGGGTTCACCCACCACGGCCACCAGAGGCAAGCGGAGACCGGATTTGAAACCCGGCTCATCGCCCCCATCCGTGACACTCATCTCGGCCGCCAAGCGGGCCGTCTCTGTTATCAGGTCCACGGCGGTGCCGTAGACAAAGCGCAGCCGCCCACCGACCGGCTGAAGTGACCGGGCCACGACCAGGCGCTGGCTCAATTCGGGCAAGAGCTTGAGCGCCACGCCCACCGCGTCGGCCAAAGGCCCCATGCCTACCCGTCGTGCCAAACTCCGAAGGCCGTCGCCACTCAGACTACTTGAAGCCCAGGAGGCCAAGGCAAAAATAAATGCGCCCCGCACCATCATCATGGTGCCACCGATCAGTCCCTCGGAACTCATGCGAAAGGGCCCCAGGTCCCAGTCCCTCGGTCCCAACAAAAAGCCGCTGCCCAAAGCAAAAAGAGCGGTCAGCAACCAAAAACGAGGCATCCACAAACGCCGCAAGACCCCCGGCTTGAAAAAAGCGAGCGCCGCCAGCCACAAACTCAAAGCCAGACCCGAATGGGCCAAGGAGCCGCCAAACTGCAAGACCACACAGGCGACGGCCAGACAGCCCAAGGCCCTGCGCATGACAGGTTCAGAATCAGACGCAGCCATCGACCACCCCTCTCCCAGGCTGTTCTTCTTCGGATCTTTGGGCCAAAATCCGCTGGGCCTCGACACCCAACTTGCGCCCCAGTCCACCCCCCAAAGCCCCCACACTTGCCACCAGCAAGGCCACCAAGGCCAAGGCCCACCAGCCGGCCTCGGCGCTCAAGCCCAAGGCCTCCCCGGCCCCCTCAAGTGCCTTGATGTAAAGCTCGATGATCCGGCCCCCGTAGTATATCCACAGCGTCACCACATGCTGAACGATGGTGCAGGTGGCGGCCAAGGCACCGGCCAAGGCCGCGGAAAACCAGAAACGAGGCAAAGTCGACAGCACCAATTCCACAGCCAGGGCTTCCGTCAGAATGCCCATCATGGGCCCTAAGATGATGCCCCCCGGCGAGATGGACTTGCACAATGCAGCCACCACCCCGGTGGCCAGACTCAAGCCTCGCATGGGCAGAAGTTGGCGCTGGGAGACCAGGATGGCGGCCCCCATGGCCGCCAACATGGCCCCCGACAAGGGCAAGCGGATGGCGTTGACGAAGGAGCCCAGCGTGATCTCCAGCGCCCCCCAAAGGGCACCGAAGGCCGCCACATAAGCCCAAAACACCTCGCGCCGAATCCGCGCCTCGCCCATGCCGCTCATCGCAAAAGATCCTCCACGCGACCCAGCAAGCCGTCCACATCCGAGCGTGGCCAGACGGGCACGTCCACTTCCAGGGAATCATCGCTCACCACAGCCCAAAAGCCCTCCTCGGAGGCAGCCAAGGGGGCATGACCCAGCTCGGCTCGATAAACCTCCAGCTTGCGCCCGAAGGCCTTCTTGTGTCCTTCCACCAAAAGAATATCGCAGTCCGCATATAAGGGGGCCAAGCGCTCGAAGCCGTCTTCGCCCTCTTTCAGGGGGACAAAAACCGCAGCCAGACCCTGAGAGATAACGCCGCTCAGTCGACCACCCGCCATCCTGTGTCGATGGCTGTCCTTGCCGGGCTTGTCCAACTCGTGCACATGCGGAGAATGCTTCAAGCAAGCCACCCGCCAGCCACGAGCACAGAGACCCTCAATCAGCTGCTCCATCAGCTGTGTTTTGCCGCTGCCCGCATGACCCACAAGAAAAAGCCGCTCCGGCATATCCGCCTCATGCCTTTTCGATTTGATCTTCAGCCTGCACCTCGCCACCTTCCAGCACACGGAAGAAAATGCCCGAATCGGGCATGATGCAATGACCCACCTGATGAAAGATGGCGCAGGGCGTGTGGCATTCCTTGCCCAACTGGGTCACCTCCAGCAAGGCCGACTTGCCCAGATGCAACTTGTCGCCGACCGTCAGGGCATCGGTATCCAAATCACGAACCACCAGGTTCTCGCCGAAAGCACCGAATTCCAGTTCCAGACCCTCGGCGCGCATCTCGTCGATCTTCTCTTCGGCCAGCAAGCTCACCTGCCTGTGCCAATCACCCGCGTGGGCGTCGCCCTCCATGCCGTGCCCTTCCCGCAGCCGGGCACTGGGCACCTGAACCTTGGCCTCGCCCTTCTCTCGACTCATACACACCGCCACCAACCTGGCCATCAGCCTTCCTCCTGTCGAATGAATTCGCCGCTCTTGCCGCCGGACTTTTTCTCCACGCGTACATGCTCGATAACCATGGCCCGATCAGCTGACTTGCACATGTCGATGAGGGCCAGGGCGGCCACACTAACCGCGCACAAGGCCTCCATCTCCACGCCCGTCTTGCCCGAACAAAGGACACGGCTTGTGATGCGCACCCGATCATCCTCCAGTTGCAAGTCCACGACCACCTGCTCCAAGGCCAAGGGGTGACAAAGGGGAATGAGATCCGCCGTGCGCTTGGCCGCCTGGATTCCAGCCAGGCGGGCCACCGCCAGCACGTCGCCCTTGGGTATCTGACCACCGCGAATCGCCTCGATGACATCCTTGCGGGTTCGAACCGAAGCCGAGGCCTCGGCCAAGCGACGCGTCACGGCTTTGTCGCCCACGTCCACCATGCGGGCCTGACCCCAGTCATCTATATGGGAAAAATCGCTCATTTTCAGCCTCCGATGGCCGACATCTGCCGGCCGGGCCATACCGACACGGCCGGGCATTTGGCATCCAACACCCGCTGGATGCGCCGCTCGACTTCCGCCTCGTCTCCCATGACCAAAGCACTGGCCAGATCCAGCCCCTCCGGCCGACGCAGGCAAGCGAAAAGGCGCCCACGACTGTCCATGCGCAGCCGATCACAGGTCTTGCAAAAAGGATGGCTGACCGACGGAATAAAGCCCACGGTCACTTCTTGACCATTCACCAAGAAACGTCGTCGCGAGGCGGTGGAAGAAGAAGGCGCGGGTCCCAGGTCTTCAAAAAATTTAGCCAGCCGTTGCCGGGCCATGTCCGCCGACAGGAATTCCTTTCGATGCATGCCCGCCGCCACGCTGATGGGCATCAACTCGATGAAACGCACTTCGCAATCCTGCTCCACGCCAAAGCCAACCAAGTCCCGCAACGCGGAGCCGTTCCCACTCTCCAACAAAACCGCGTTGAGCTTCAACTTGTCGAAACCCGCATCTTTCGCGGCCCCAATACCGGCCAAGACTTGCTCCAACTTGCCCCCCCGGGTCAGTTCCCGATATCGATCCGCATCCAGGGTATCCAGGCTCAAGTTGATGCGATCCAAGCCGGCCTGCTTGAGCGGGACGGCCAACTTTTCCAGCAGCGTGCCATTGGTGGTCATACAGAGTTCGACTTCGGGCAGCATGTCGCGCAGACGCGCCACCAACTCCACCACATCCGCCCGAATCAGGGGTTCGCCACCCGTCAACCTCAGCTTGCGAACGGGAAGCACCCGATGACAAGCCGCAACCAGGTCAATCAAGGCGTCTTGCCCCAAAACCGGCCGCCCCTCCAAATCCGGTTCTCCGAAATCCAGATCCCGCTCCGGCCGGCAGTAGCGACAACGCAGGTTGCAGGCGTCTTCGATGGACAGTCGCAAATAGGTGGAATCCATGGGGTCCAAAAGTCCTTTCCTCGTGATCTTGGAAAGGAGATCAG
>JAUVAM010000248.1 GCA_030591745.1 Deltaproteobacteria bacterium | reverse complement strand
CACGATGACACCGACCGCCAGGACATGATGAAAGGCCTCAGGGTCCTCCATCTTCGTCAGCGGCAGGGTGTAGACGACGGAAGAGGGAAAGGTGGAAAAGGTTTGGCTGTCCATATCGGTGCGCAAACCCACGTCCACATCCAAGAGCTTGTCGTAATGCTCCCAATGGACTTGATAAACACTGGCGCTCAGGCTCAAACCCCTGCGCTTCATGCCGGCAAGCCCCGCCGGGTTGTAATAAAGACTGGCGGCATCGCCCACCATGGCGCTGAAGGCGCCCCCCATGCCCGAGGCTTTCTCTCCAACCAGGTAGTTCTGTCGATTCAGATCCCGAGCGTCGACAACCGGCGTGAAGGCCAGCAGGCCCATGAGCAACAAGACTTTACGAAGCATCAACGAGGCTCCTCTCACCTGATCAAGATTACGACCCAGAGAAAGTATGTCGGCTGTTTGGGGCCTGTCAATCTGGCCCCTCAGTCCGGCCTTGGAACACGGGCGTGTTCGAGCTACCATGCTCCCATGTCATGCCTCGCAAAATGTTGCCTGGCGAGTTTGCTCTTGCTGGCGTCTTGGGCCTGTCAGGAGACCTACATCCCATGCGAGCAGCACTACAACTGCCCCGACGACATGGTCTGCGAAGACGCCCGCTGTATTCCCGACGACGGCCGGCCGCGACCTTGTTCCATGGACAAGCAATGCCGCTCGGGAGAACGCTGCCGTGGCGGCCTCTGTAGCGACGAGCCGGCCTGCTCAAACGACGACGAATGCCCGGAGGGCTATATCTGCCATCAACTCTCAGGCGACTGTCGCCCCGTGCAGCCTTTGTGCAGTTCCAACTTCGACTGCCCTGAAGGTTCACGCTGTGATTTGGCTTTGGGCCAGTGTGTGGCCTTGGAATGCATCATCGACGCCGACTGCGGTCCTGGGCAGGTCTGTGATCCGGCCACCGCCACTTGTTCGGCCGGCGGCCCGCAATGCACTTCCGACGCCGACTGCATCGCAGGCCAGCGATGCGACACCGTGGCCGGTGTCTGTCGGGCGGGTGGTTGCATGAGCGACAACGACTGCGGCCTCGGCCAAATCTGCGATCGGGTTACCGGATTCTGTAGCAACGTGAGCGCCGGCTGTAGTTTGGACAGTGATTGTCCCACCGGCTCCTGGTGCGACACGGGCAGCGGGACCTGCGAAACGGGTTGTCGCAACGACGCGGACTGCCCCACGGGCACGGTCTGCGAAACAGCAAGCGGCGCTTGCCTGCCTCCCTCGGGCTGCACCGACGACGAGCAGTGCCCGGACGGATACCGCTGCGATCAGGGCAGCGGCGAATGCGAGGCCATCCCGGGACAAGTACCCGACGGCTCGGCCTGCGCGGCCAACGGCGATTGCGACAGCGCCAACTGCGTGCCCGTCACCGAACCGGCCGTCTGCCTGAGCCCCTGTCGCTCCTCGGCCGGCTGCGCGCCCAATCACACCTGTGTCGAGATCACCTCCGCCTGGTACTGCCTGGAAGAGGGCCTTTACAGCCAACTCCTGGGCATGAATGTGGATGTCGGCTCCGGCGAATATGGCCAGGCCTGTTATGGCGAGGCCGTATTCAACCCCTACTGCCACAGCGTCATCTGCCACACCAACCTGGGCATTTGCACTTCCGATTGCACCACCAACAGCGACTGCAACCGAATCGCGGGCTCCATTTGCCGGGTCAACACGGAAACAGGTATCATGCGCTCATACTGCTTCCCGGACCCGGGCCTGGACCCCATGGGCACATACTGCGAGTCGGACTATTACTGCGCCTTCAACGTCTGCCTCGCCGGCTACTACGTCTGTTCGGGCGGATGCTGCGCCAGCCGGGACTGCCCCGCGGGCTGGTCCTGCGGTCGCATCCAAAGCTCGGACCCCTACGCCCCGGGCTTCGCCAAGGGCTGCGTGCCCAACGACTGGCCCGGCAGCCTGTCCGTGGGTTCAGCTTGCACCGGCGATACGGCCTGCCGAAGCGGCATGTGCCTGAACGGCACCTGCACGGATCTCTGTTGCACCGACGCCGACTGCCCCAGCCCCATGCGCTGTTCCATGATCGAAGACGACTACAACCTGGCTTTGACCATTTGCCAGTAAGCGGGATTACTCGACGATCTGAATGTCTCTGGGGCCTCTCGGTAACTTTTTGAGACGTTTTGATTCGAGAAACGAATCGAGCTTCGTCTTACGCATGGAAAAAGGACTGCCTCTTTCGACCTGGCCGTCGTGGATCAAGTGGAGGGTACCCACTTGGCTTGCGAAAAAGAGCAACTCCGCTTCCCTTGGCAACAGCGCCAGGGATGCGTGGTTCGGATAGGTTTCCAGAACTTTGATGTTCTGCCCCAGCGGGAAAACAACAGCCTCGCCACTCGCGGACTTCGCCAGCGTACACAAGACACTCACGTCATCTCCGGCTTTGGCCATCCAGGCACCTACCATCGGAAGCGTCATGGAGCGCATTTTCCCGGACGCGCCGGAACCAGAGGTCTTCTGCAGGGCCAGAATGCGAGTTTGTTCCAACAAAGTCGCTCGGGTGGTTTTGGCAAGCTCTTTTTGCACACGCCCGTCGTTTTCTTCTCGCAACAACAAGCCGATCTTGCCCGCGCCATCGGCAAGCGCGGCTTTTCGGACAAGTGCTTCCGAGGCCAAACGCAAAGACACCACGGGAAGATCCGGGTTCTGATTCATGGCCGCCACGACGACGTTTTGCAGAATGGTCACGCATGTCGCTTGACCACTTTTGGGGTCTTTGAAGACAGACAAGACATCCACATGAGAACCGACCTTGATCGAAGCGTAGTGGGTCACGCGAAGGCTGACCAGGTATTCGTCTTGCTTGAGTTGCCGGGACCGTGCCATCACAGCCAACGGATATTCAGCCTTGACCGCCACCGCGGGCTCATGAACGGATTCCTCCTTTTTGACCTCACAGCCAGGAGACGCAATCAAGAAGAGGATCAGAAACAAAACAACTGGATTTGTTTTCATCCGGGTCTCCTCGTTAATCCGGCCTGTTGACCTTGTCCGGGGCGATGCGCAGTCCATCGGTCATGGGCCGACCCAGGGCCAGTTGCGCGGCCCAACGGCGCAAGAGAGCCTCGGTGCGAGGGTCGGGCATGGCGTTGGGGCCGTCTAAGACGTACTCCCTGAACGCGTCCATGACACACCAGGTGGCGTGGTAGCGATCATATTCATCCTCGGGATACATCGGCTCCCAGCGCCCGTCGGCCTTTTGGATGGCCAAGAGAATATCCACGCCGTGGGCGATATCCGAATTCGATTCATCCTCGCCCGTGAGCTTCAAGCTGTCGATGTACTCGGCCAAGGTCTCCGGATCGGCCCAACTCAGGGCCAGATCCATGTGCCGACGGATGTAGGCCGTCTCTCGGGGCAGCAAGGCGGCATCGAGGTTCCAGCTGGCGTAGCCGGACAGCGTATAGAACAGATGGGTCACCAGGTTGTTCTGATCGATGAAGCGATCCGAGTCGTCGTCATCAAAGGACGAATAGACCACCGAAGGCAGGTAATGCAGCACCTCGGCATAGGTCACGCCCAAATCCCGCCCCAAATCTATCCGATCGCTAAAGTGAAAACCGATGACCAAATCGATGAACTCGTCCAAATTCGGTGCTTCGCCAAAGCTCGGATCAAAACCCAGGTAGTCCGCCTCCCCAAACAAGCCCGCGGCCTCTCTGAGCATGATCATGGGCAATTGAACGTCCATGCCCAGTTGTTCCAGGGAATACAGAGCGCTGGCCGCGTCCACCACCTCATCGGCCGAATCCAGCGTGAAGTAGAGACTCAGGTACTTATCACCCAACTCAAGACCCACCCGGCGGGCCTCCCCTTGAATCCAAGGATCCGGCAAGCGCACCACATCGGCAAAGAAAAACAGATAGTCCGAAGCGTATTCCTCAAAATTTCCAGGGTCCAAAGCCGAACGAATCATGTAATCCATGCCCAGCCACATGGCCTCACGCACTTGCTCTCGTCGGGCCCCCTCCTCCACCGCCCCGACCTCGACAGCCAGGCAAGAGAACAAAAGAGACCAGGCCAAACAAAGATAGCGCAAACGACAAAGCATCCGAGCATGCTACCGGCCGCACCCCAAAAAGTCGAAAGTTCTTGACTTGGAATCCCGAATTAAGTAATTTCGCCGGCCGTAACAAGGGTTTCAAGTTGCCCCTGTAAAGCGTGATGTGCCGAGGTGGCGGAATTGGTAGACGCGCTAGATTCAGGGTCTAGTTGGGGCAACTCAGTGAAGGTTCGAGTCCTTTCCTCGGCACTCGCAAGACGGGCACCGGTTCTCCGGTGCCCGTTTTTTTGTGTGCCGGGCATGTTCGACAGCTCGGAGGTGAAAGTCCTCTGACCAACCTGATGGAGGTGAAGGTCTAGCGAAGCGCAAGGGCGTCATCGCGAGGTGCCGTCTAAAGGAAGCGTGGAGCAAAGCCGCGGCTCGACGGACAGGAACTGGATATGAGGCATACCGCGTCGGACGAGCGGGCAAATGACCGTGAAGTCCATATCCATCAAGGACGTGGGGTGTAAATCCAGCGAGCGTGCGGTGAAGGCGGTCGAACTTACCCCGGGAGGTCTGCATCGTGTCCCGGAATCGGGACTGGGGAGGTCGCGAGGCCTGCCGATCGCGGTGCAGAAGTCAGCAGAGGGCATAGTACCCGGAGAATCGGGGAAGGCCCGAACGGAACGGAGTGGCGAGTAGGCTGCGGAACTCATGGACGGAAAGCGACAGAAAACCCAGTATGAACTGGCCTTCTCCGCGAAGGGTAGGGGTAAAGCCCCGAAGGTCGCCGGAAGAGGGATCGAAGCGTCCCTGGCGAACCAAAAGACCAAAAGCCCGACATTGACCGGATGCCTGATGGAGGAGGTGTGTGAGCGAGAGAATCTCAAGAAGGCGCTGAAGCGAGTTAAGGCAAACAAAGGGAGCCCGGGAGTGGACGGCATGACCGTCGAGGAACTTCCGGGCTACTTGAGGGAGCACTGGCTAGAGGTCAAAGAGCAACTGCTTGAAGGGGCCTACAAACCGCAACCGGTGAAGAGGGTGGAGATACCCAAGCCGGGCGGCGGGGGTCGGAAGCTTGGTATCCCGACCGTGTTGGACCGCCTTATTCAACAGGCGATGCTGAATGTCCTGCAAGAGCAGTGGGACCCGACGTTTTCCGAACACAGCTATGGGTTTCGCCCCGGACGGTCGGCCCATCAGGCGGTGGCTCAAGCGCAGAAGTACTTGGCCGAGGGCCACCAACATGTTGTGGACATTGATTTGGAGAAGTTTTTTGACCGAGTCAATCACGATATGCTGATGGGACGGGTCGCAAAACGGGTGTCCGACAAACGGATACTTAAGCTTATCCGAGCATTTCTCAGGGCAGGAGTGATGGAAAACGGTCTACTGGGGTCCACGGATGAAGGAACGCCCCAAGGAGGACCCCTTTCGCCGATACTGTCTAACCTTGTGCTTGATGACCTGGACCGAGAACTAGAGCGTCGTGGTCACCGGTTCGTGCGCTACGCGGACGACTGCAACATTTACGTACGTAGTTCGCGGGCCGGAGAGAGGGTGATGGAAAGCATCACCCGATTCATCGAGAAGAAGCTTAAGCTCAAGGTGAACAAACAGAAGAGTGCGGTGGCAAAACCGAGCAGGCGCAAGTTTCTGGGGTTCAGTTTTACCCCGGAACAGAAGCCAAGGCGTCGGATAGCGCCGGTAGCACTGAAGCGGTTCAAGGACAGGGTGCGGGAGCTAACAAGAAGAACCCGAGGGGTAAGCATAGAGCGGATGGTGGAGCAGCTATCGCGCTACCTGAAAGGGTGGCTTGGCTACTTCGCTTTCTGCGAGACTCCTTCCGTGCTTCGAGACCTCGAAGGCTGGATGCGCCGACGCTTGAGGTGTGTTGTGTGGAAACAATGGAAGCGAGGACGGACTCGATTCGCCGAGCTGAGAAAGCGTGGTGTGCGTAAGGACCTGGCGGCATGTTCAGCAGGCAGCGCCCACGGGCCCTATCGGCTCAGCAATAGTCCTGCCTTGGCCATTGCGCTTCCTAATAGCTATTTTCTCTCGCTGGGACTTCCGAAGTTGGAAATTCGGCTGGCTGTTTGACCGTTCCGAACCGCCGTGTACGGACCCGTACGCACGGTGGTGTGACAGGGAAAGCCTGTGAGGGCCTACCTATGTTAATTGACCTAAACACCCGATCACTTGAGTTTGAATCTCATGCTCAGAAACAGTTGTGCTTCTTAGCCCGTCGCGCAGGTGTGTCATCAGCGCAGCTACTCTATTATTACCGGGTCCTCGGTCAGGGGAATAACCGCCTCGCCGGCCGCGATTGGATAGGTTG
>JAUVAM010000118.1 GCA_030591745.1 Deltaproteobacteria bacterium | reverse complement strand
TCTTTTCCACCTCGCTCCGCCCCTCGGCAAGGGGCTTACCCATCTCGAGGCTCATGAGCCGAGCGTACTCGTCTGCCCTGGATCGCAAAACCTCGGCCATCCTGTGCAGGACTTCAGATCGCTGTGCGAAGCGGGTCTCCCGCCAGGCAAGCCAAGCTCGCTGGGTTCTATCGATCTGGGCCGCGACCTCTTCCGGGCTGGGCTCCGGGTATTCCTTGATGAGCTGACCGTTGACGGGGTTGATGGACTGCATGGGTGGGCTTTCAGGCGATGGGCATGGTGATGGTTTGGTTTGGGGTCCAGTTTTTGGGCTCGCTGTATTCGGTGTCGAATTCGTCGCGTTCGACGACGAGGGCGCGGCCTGTGTGTGGGCCGTCAGGGCAGAAGCCGGTGTGGGGCGATTGGATGAGTACGGGTTTGCCTGGTTCCAGGGCCAGCTCGACGAGGTGGCGATCTTTGGCGATCAGCAAGATGAGTTTGCCTTCGAGCAGTACGAATAATTCGGGGCAGTTGTGTTTTTCTAGTTCGATGCATTCTTCGGCGGAGCGCTCCGAGGGGCTGTAGATGCCAGCTCGCCAGTGCTCTTGATCGCCGCAGAGTACTTGCCAGATTACATCGGGTCGTACGTCCATGGATGAGTCCATTTCGACGCCGGGAAAGGAGGGGTATCTTGTTTTTACGGTTCTCATTGCGTTTCCTTTCACTGATTTAGTATTTCAACAGCACGGAGATTTCGCCCATGAGCACCGGCTCGGTGGCGGAGAGGTCGATGTTGTTCGTCAGGGCGGCGGCGGCGGCACCCGGAATCAGGCAGCCGAAGGCCAGCTGTACCCAGGCCATGTCGAGGAAGTGCGCCGTGGCCATGAGGTCCATTTCAAAACCCAGAAAGGTGTTGTCTAAGGCATTGCTGGGTTTGAGCACGTTGGCCGAGGCCAAGACCAGGCTGACGTCCAGGTCCTCTTCCAGCATCCAGGTGGCTTTCAAGTCGGCGACGAAGAGGCCGGCCCGGTTGGTGAAGAAGCCGCCCTGGTAGGACGAGAATCCTTCGTCGTAGTTGTCATACCAGTCTCGGATTTCGTCCTCGGTCAACATCAGGGTCGCGGAGTTGTTTTTGCCGGAGGCCGCGAAGGCGTAGTTCATGTCGTTGTCCGGATGGGCGTCATCCGAACTCAAGACCAGCAGGTTGAGATCCAGCCTGGAGGGCCAAAGCTTGAAGTGATCGGTGATGTCCCAGCGCAGGTGGCTTTGTCCGGCCCAGGCCAAGAGCGTTTGGATGCGTCCGTCGGGGGTCTGGCCCTCGGCCTGGCCGTGCTGAAGCATGGCGTCTATGCTCAAGAAGAGATCGTCTTCGCCGGCTTCCACGTGGATGCTGGGCACGATGAGCCAGCGCTCCTGGCCGCTCAGATGACTGTCATAGAGAGCGTGGAAAGCAGCGCTGCCGCTCCAGCCGTGGGTGATGACGGTGTCCCAGCGGGCACCATAGACCCAAATGTCGCGCACGAAGTTGTTGTCCGTGACGTCGATGCCCTCGTGGGTCGAGTCCGGCAATTGGCCCATGAAGATGCCCACCCGGTTTTCCGAGTCCATGCCGACCCAGAGCTGGGCCGTGCCGATCCAGTGGTTGAGAAAGAGGCCGGTGGGATCCTTGAAGCGACCGTAGCCGATCTTGTAGCCGACGTCGTCTCCGGATTCGCCGGAGCCCCAGAGCTCCCGGTGTTTCATCATGAAGATGTCGGTGGCCAGGGGATCTCGCTGATCCGGATCTTGCATGGACCAGTAGCTCAGGCCCAATTCGGCCTCATAGTAAACCCGAAGGTGCTTGGTCAGGTGCCAGGTGAAGCCCGGCTTCAGCACCGTGGCGAAGGCGCCCACCTCTTGGCCGTCTTGATTGAAGCTGTACTCCGAGCCGTCGAAGTCCGAGTCCGAGCGCATGAGAAAAAGATTCTGCAACTCCACGCTGAAGCTCACGCCCTTTCGTCGGTGTTCTCGTTTTGTGTCCTGGGGCTCGGTCAAGGTCTGGGCCCAGAGGCTGCCCAGGTCTACGGCCAGCAAACACAGGGCCATCAAGAATGCCAATCGCATGCGCATGATTTTGCCTCCCATTTTCCTAGCGGGTCAGAACCCGATCGCCATCGAAGAAGTATCGCCAATCTTCGGCGGGTGCGCCATCCAAAGGTGGCCGGATGCGCAACCAGTGCTCATGCCCCGGTTCATTGCGAGCGGTTAGATGATACAGGATGTGGCGCTCTGCGTCGAAGTGACAGTGACCGTCGGAAATCCACACGAAGAATCCCTCGGGATAGACGCCTTCGGGGATGATGATTTCGCTGGGGGCTTGGGTTTCACGGCTGCCGTAGCGGACCTCGAATTCGCCCACCGGGGGCACCGACCGGGACCCCAGGTCAAAGGTGTGCAAGGGAGAATGGTAGTGGGTGGAGATGGGCAACCCCGCCAGGGCCCGGGCATGGGGCCTGGCCCAAGCCTGCTGTCCGCGAGGATTGAGATCCGGATCCACCACGGAAAAGTCCTCGTGGTTCCAGAGATCGCCTGAGGCATGGTCGTTTTCGGGCGAATAGCACCATTGGATGCGACTGATGAACATGGCCTCGAATGCTTCGTAGTAGTTGTCCAAAATCTGGGCCGAGACCAGATAATCGTCGGCCACGCTTTGTTCGATGCCGTTGTAATTAAAATAACTGCCAAACTCGCCGAAGACCACGGGCACATGGCCGAGTGAATAGTCGGCAAGGCTTGCGGCGTTTTCCAGGGCATCCCGGTAGTCTCGGTGTGCCTGTTCTTCGGCGGTAAAGGAGCGCGAGGGCTGGTTGAAGCCCAGCAAGGGGTAGATGTCCGGGTACCAGTGAGGCGCGTACACCAGATGGTCGACGCCCTCGGGCCTGAGCATGGGGTCTTCCCAGATACCGGCCACGCCGCCGCCTGAGCCGAAGAGACTTTCCGCGCTTAGCGACCGTTCGATGAAGATGACCGCCCTTGGATCCACCTCCAGGATGGAGGCGGCCACCCGCTCGTAGAAGGGCCGCAAGTGGTTTTCGTCGAAGTTGAGGTTCAGGCCGATGGCGGCCAGCAGATTCATGCCCTCCAGGCCCCAAAGGCGCAAGGTCTCGGGCTCGGTGTTCGGCGGCAACAAGCGCAGCGCCACGAGCGCCTGGTGAACCTGTGGACCCAGTTCGTCTCCGAGCAGGTCGACGAGCACATTCTGGGCACCTTCGACCACGCCTGCCTGGATCATGCCGGCCGCTGCGGCCAGGACCAGAAAATTACCGGAGGGCTCGTTCATCAGGTCGTAGCCGATGACGTTGGGCAAATCCGCCATACGCACCGCCACCTGCTGCCAGGCTTGGGCGTAGGATGCCTGCAAATAGTCTTCGACGCCCACGCCCTCGACTTTCAATTCAGGATAGAGCTCGTCGCCCGCCAGCATGCAGCCGAAGCATCGGGCCACGTCGAGACTGGCGGCCATGCTTGCGCCCCAGAAGGAGAAGGGAAGCAGGTCAGATGTCTCATTGACCGGGAACTTGCCCGGCAAGCCCTGGAGAAAATAGACGGCCCATTCGGCGTCGGCGGGGTTTTCGTCGCCGCCCAGCAAGCGTTGGTAGATGTCGAAAAGATTCATGACCTCATCTAAGTCCAGGCCGCTGATGATGCGTGGCGTACCCCAGTGAGGAGAGTCCATATTTTTTTCCTGCAGGCAGGCTTCAACCGCCCAGCGAGGGGCGCCGTCGCCCTGCACCACGTCATCGTAGTGTCCGGTTTGCTCGTTTGGTACCAGGGCCAGAAGCGTGTTTTCCACCGAACCCGGCTCGCCGTAGCTGGGGTGGCGGTTGTACTTTACCCGCAGATGTCGACTGAAGATGTCTTGATGCATATCCAAGAGGACATACAGGCCGTACTCTCCCGCCTTGATGACCACATTGCGTAAGTAGTTCAGATATTCGGGATCATACTGACCCGAAGCCGAAGGCTCAATGCCTTCCCAGATCACCAAAAGCCGCAGGGTGTCAAAACCCATGTCGCGGATCAGCTTCAGGTTGCGATCCGCGTCCTCTAAGTCAAAGGGCTTGCCCACATAGCTGGGAACGCCCTGTTCATCGATGGCGATGGGCACCTTGCTGGAGCCGGATAGGTTGACTCCATGCAGCAAGACATAGCGACCATAGCCATCCCGCAGATGGCTCCTGTCAGTGATGAGCCGAGTCAGGGGCCGTGCTTCGAGGGAGGGCGCGTCTCCATCGATACAAGACGGCAGCAAGAAGCAAGCGAGCAGAAACGACAGCGTTCGCGGGAAAGCTTTCATCGCAGGTTCCTCCCATTATTAGCGAGGGGGACGTTGTTGCGTTATTCTCATTTCCAATGAATAACGAGAATAACGCAACAACGTCCCCCTCTCCAAGTGTATGGATTTTTTTGGCTCTGGGCCTTGTGGCCGCAAGTCAGTCGGGCAACATCATCCGTATTGGGGATGCGCATCCCGTGGCCATCGCGGCTTGGCGTCTTTTGTTGGCAAGCCTGTTGTTGGCGCCCTTGGCTGGTCGGCGACTTTGGGAACTGTGGACTTTGAGTCGTCGGGAGAAGGCCTTGTTGGTCTTGGCCGGCGTGGCTTTGGCCCTGCATTTTTTTGCCTGGATCACCGCCGTGCAGTGGACCTCGGTGGCCAATGCGGCCATTTTTTTCGCCATCAACCCGGTGCTGACCGCCACGGCCGCCTGGCTTATTTATGGAGAGCGGGCATCCTGGCGGCTGGCCATCGCCATCGCCGTGGGCCTGGGAGGCGTGGTCATCATCGGCGTAGACGATCTGGATCTTTCCAGCGCCGCCCTGGCCGGCGACGCCATGGCGCTTCTGTGTTCGGTTCTCTTCACGGTTTACTTTTTGGCGGGCAAGGGGCTCAGGAACAAGATAGACAACCGGGCTTATGTCACGGGCATTTATGGCATCGCGGCTCTTTTGTCATTCGGGGTGTTGTTGGTCATGGGTCTGCCCCTGGTGGACTACTCGGAGCAAACTTGGTTGTGTTTTGTTCTCATGGCTCTGGTGCCCACCATGATCGGCCATACTTCGTTCAATCATGCTTTGCGCTATATCAAGGCCGGACGGATCTCCGCCTTGACCTTGAGTGAGCCGCTCATGGCCGCGGTCGTTGCCTATTATGCATGGGGAGAGAGCATGCGGCCCGCGGCCATTTTTGGATACGGCCTCATCGTGCTCTCGGTTTTTGTGCAGTTATCCGATGGCGTGGGCGATAAAAGTGGTAAGAATCAGACAGCCGGGGACGAGGAGGCCTGAAATCATGTGCGTGCGAGTCTTTTTTGCCTTGTGGATGCTGGTTCTGCCGACTGCATTGTCCGCCCAGACCATCTGTGTTGATCCGGGCCACGGAGGAGACGATCCGGGGGCCGTGGGTTGCGGGCTGAATGAAAAAGACATCAATTTGGATACAGGGCTGCGTCTTCGGGATTTGTTGCAAGGGGCGGGCTTTACCGCGCTCATGACTCGGGATACGGATGTGTTCATCCCTTTGTCCGGCCGCGCGGATTATGCCAACGCCAACGGAGCGGATCGATTCGTCAGTATCCACGCCAACGCCAATGCCGGCACCCCGGCCACCGGCACTGAAACCTACTGCGCCACCAACGCAGCCAGCAATGCCATAGATTTGCGGGATAAGATCCAGGCTGAAATGATCATTGCCTGGGGTCTTGCCGACAGGGGTGGCAAGACCGCCAACTTCACCGTGTTGACGGCCACGGCCATGCCGGCCACCCTGTCCGAGCTGGGATTCGTGAACAACTGCACGGTGGACGCCACGTATTTATCTGATCCCGATCACCTGCAGGAGGCCGCGGCAGCACACCTGCGAGCCATTCAATTGCATTATGGACAAAACCCAACGGACTTGGGCACGGCCCGGGGGTCCGTTTTTGAAGATCAAGGCCAGGGCGCGGACGACATGAGCATCCGGCTGGCCGGAGCTCAGGTCACGGTGCTGGAGACCGGGGATTCGGCTTTGGCCGAGGGCGTCGACGCCCTGTGGTCTTTCACGCTGCCGCCCGGTGCATACACCTTGCAAGCCAGCCTGGACGGCTATCAGACCAACTCGAGAAACTGCCAGGTGGCGGTCAATGCCACGGTCTGGTGTTCTGTCGGCCTATTCCCCGAGCAGGGGCAAGAGGATGCCGGTGTGGATGCCGGTGCGGATGCAGGTGTGGATGCAGGAGAGGTGGATGCCGGAGAAAATGATGCCGGAGAAAACGATGCCGGACAGGATGATGGGGGTGCCACGGACGGCGGCGGACACAGCATGGAGCCGGACGAGGGTTGCGATTGTGCCTCGGGGGGCTCTTCTTCCGGGCTCATGGTCGGGTTGATGCTTGCGGCCGGTTTGGGTCTTTGGGCGGGTCGGCGTCGTCTGGTCATCGCCGCCATCTTGTTTGCCACCCTGGCGAGCATGCAGGCCAAGGCCGGAGACTTGGAAATCCAGGACGCGACACCCTTGCTGAAGGGCGCTTTCACCGCGCCCGTTCTGTCGCCGGACGGACGGCAGCTTCTGTTCGCGAGCATGGGCCTCGATGCGCTTTACCTGGTGAGGCTCGAGGAAGAAAAGCCGCAACCTCGTCTCTTGGCCCGCGGGCCGCGGGTGGGCTTCAAGCCAGACTGGAGCGCGGACGGCCGTCGGGTTTTGTTGCGCGATCCCATGCGACCTTTTGCGGCCAAGCCCTCCTGGATCGATCTGAATGGCGAACAGCTTGGCCAAGCGCCGCTTGCCTGGCCCCTGCGGGTCGAACAGGAGGATGACGCCATCTGGATGGTCGGTCCTCTGGGTCGCCAGCGCCTGGATCCCGGCCGGGATCGCTATTTCGCGCCGCGCTTATCTCCCCATGGGCGTTATCTGGTTTTCGAGGGCCTGGTGAGCGGGTTGCATTTGTTGCGTCTTAAAGACGGGCGCTTGTTTTCCCTGGGAGCCGGGCACCATCCGGCTTTCGGTGGCCCGGATGACGGCTTGCTGGTCTTTGATCAAAGCCGCGACGACGGACATCGTATCACCGCAGGCGAGCTGTTTGTTTGTCGCTTGAGCGACACAGACCCAGGCTGTCAGCCCTTGACCCATGGCACGCCGTCTATTGAACAGCATCCCAGTTTGTCGGCGGACGGACTTCGCCTGAGCTATGTGACGGAAGATGGACAGTTATGGCTGGCCAGGCTTGCGAAAACGAGAAAATAGAACCTCAGGATTTTTCCAGGCGGAAACGAGTCAGCAAGGGGTCGGTCAGCGAGGCACCCACGGCCACGGCGTAGCTCGCCAGGGCGGGGCGGCCCGGTCCCGGCTCCACCAGCACAATCAGCCGGTCTCCGACGACCGCCGGCGAGACCAGTCGGGCATCGAACATGCCTTCATCGATTCGATCGATTTGCTGATCGCTGATGCGCTCGCCGTCCGCCAGCCTTACTTTGATTTGGCCGTTGGGAGTGACCGGTTCAAGCTCGCCTTGTTTTCCCCCCAGCATCAGGGCTCTGCGAAGCAGATCCTGACGGTCCCGCTCGGCGCTGGACAGGTCGGAGCCGGATCGCACTTGTAACTCCACGAATTCCTTGGTGATGGCGGAAAGGTTCACGTTTCGGACCTCCTTTCCCCCTTGGTTCCTCTTACCTCTGTCTCTATGCGCTTGTATGACAATTTGGTTCATTATCGACATGTCGTCACCTCGAATTCTGGCTGGAAATGGTAAAGACGCCCTTCAGGTCTTCGGTGGCGCTGATGGCGGTGATGAGGCCATTTTTCTCCCGTTGAGACCAGGCGCGGAACTGATAGACCATGCCGGCCTCCAGGGCCGGGCCCCCGTAGGGCACGTCCACCGTGGGCTGGCCGCTGACCGGCACCAATTGGCTGCGCCAGATTTCCTCCCCAAAAGAATCAAAAACAGCGAGTTCGTAGCCCGACTCGCTGGAATCATCCGCCCAACTCAAGGTCGGCGTGGCGCTGCTGATTTCCTCAAGACCATCTGCCCCGGGTCCGATCACGGCCAGGGCCTCGGTGACCTTGAATCCTTCGGGCAGGGCAATGTCCGTGCCCTGGTCGGTATCGGGCACCTCGATGTGAACGATGCGCGTGCCCCCGATGGTCTGATCCGGATCGCGCACCAGATCATCGTTTTCGAATGCCGCCAAGACCACATATCGCCCGTCGGGGACATTTTCGATGACAAAGTCACCGCTTACATCTCCGACGCGCAGGCCGGGCGGCACCTGTCCGCGCGCCGCGTTTTCGACAAAGGTGCTTTCCACGGCCAGCACCACGCTGGTCAAGGAGCCGCCGGGGGCGTTGACGATTTGTACGTTGCCCCGCACGGTGGCAAGGGGGCTATTCGAGGCCTGGATATCCACATGCTCGGCGTGTTCACC
>JAUVAM010000565.1 GCA_030591745.1 Deltaproteobacteria bacterium | reverse complement strand
CTTCGTCGTAGAAAACCACATAGGGACCGACGTCGGCGGTGAAAAGACTGGTGGCTGACGGCGTGTGGGCGGAGACTGGGCCCAGTTGGCCCGAGGGTAGGATTTCCCGGGATTCTTTGTTGTAGACACTATACCAGCCGTCGACGATGTTGCTTCCTCGGAGGGTAAATAGTTTCTTCTTGCCGTTTACTTTGACGACGCTCCCGCCGCCGATGGTGTCACTGTTTATCAGTCCTTCATAAGAACCATTGGCCGACAAACCCAGGCCCCATGTGATGGCGTGTCCTTTGGCGACATAATACAGCTGGATAGCGCCTGTGCTGTCTGTCGTGACGCCGATGGGGAACAGCTCGTCGCCATAGCCCCAGATGGTGGAATCAGAGAAACTCATGAACAAGGTGTCGTCGGTGAAGGTGAAGCCATCCGAGGACTTCCGCATGCGCGCATTGGCGTTGACGCCACCCGAGCTGCCCACGATGTGCACGATGTCGGAATAGTAGAGCTGTATTTCGTTGTCGACGACGACCGCGGCGCAAGAGAACACACCTTCTTCATTGTCTCGTGGCGCGACGTATTCAATCAATGGATTGCTGGCGTATTTCGAAAAATGGACCCCATCGGTGCTTGTTGCGACGCCCAGTGAACGATAAGCAGGCCCGTCGTCCGGGTTGTTGAGATCTCCGCTCGAGTTGAGATCGTTGTTGTCTCGATCTCCGCTCGCGCCAATATAATAGAGGAAGTACGTGCCGTTGAACTTCACCATGCATGAAGGAGAAAAGGCCCCGGTCAGTCGATGATCCCATGCACCTTCTTCTCCCGGGCTGAAAACAAGCAAGCTTTCGCCTTCATTCGGGTAGCCCGCATCCTGGCCGGCGTCTGTTTCCAGATCCCCGTTCGCGTCCTGACCGGCGTCTATCTCCAGATCGCCATTCCCGTCCAGGCCGGCATCCGTTTCTGGGTCGCCACCAGCGTCAAGGCCTGCGTCAAGGCCTGCGTCGATTTCCGCATCGGTTCCCGCGTCGGTGCCAAAGGGCTGGCCGTCTTCACCGCAGCCCGCGGTGACCCAAACCAGGATAAACAGCGAGCAGAACAAAATGCCGAATTTCGGAAGGTAGATGTGTCTCATATTCAGGACCCCTCTGTGGTTCCATTTTCCAATTAGAGTTTGTCCGAAAAACACCCAGTTTTCAAGGTGTCGCATTGCCGCCAGGGTGCTAATTGCGAAAAGGTCAAACCCTGTCAATCAAACGATTAGGGGGTGGCGTTCAAAACACGTGGAGATCAGTCATCGGTATGAAGCTGGTGTCCACACCATGTGCAGATTTCGTCGGTTACGCCCGGCACGTCTTTGATCTTGGCCTGGCAATTGGGACATTCGACGAGCTTGGCCTTGCCGCCTTTCTTGACGGCAAAGTGGGCGATGAGTTCCAGGGCGGCCCGATGCTTGTCATCGACTTTGTTCATGTGCAAGAAGCCTTCGAACACGGGGTCCTCCAAGTCGATGGATTGCCCCAGCGCCAGCTTGGCCACCATGTAGACCATGGTTTTTTCCAGATCCATGAAGTTGATCTTCAATTCTCTGAGGGCTTGCAGGTTGTCTGTGATTTGCTCAGACTGTAGTTGTTCCCATCGATATCTGAAATAGGATCCGTGGCCATGGTAAGTCATTGAGTTCTCCTTAGGGGCAAGAATCGAAACACCAACCAGGAGCAAAGGGCTGCCATGGCGATGCCGGCGATTGTGTCTATCCAATAATGCTGCTTGGTCGTGTGTACGGTCAAAATGATGCCGACAGCGGTTGCCGTGGGTAACCAGCGCCAAGGATTGCGTTCTCGCCACAGGGCGGAAGCCGCCAGCACGGCCAGGGCCACATGGGACGAGGGGAAGGTGTTGTTGGGTGGATCGATGGTCCAGAACCAGCGGATGGCTTCGGCGGTGAAGCCTGTGCCTTGCCAGTCCAAGGGTCGCGGGTAGGTCGAGGGCAGGACCATGTAGATGATGGAGTTGAAGATCTGGGCCAGCATGATGGCACCCACGGTGCGCAGGTAGATGCGATCATCTTTGGCGCAGACGACTGCGATGAAAATGCCGAAGAGATAGCCGGGGAAATAAATCCACCAGGTCCAGGGAATGAAGGGGATGGCCTGATCCAAGGCCGTCATGAGGTCGTGGTGGCGGTTTTCGGTCATCGCCGAGATGGGCATGTAGAGCAGGGACACCCAGCCCACGGTGGCCAAGGCGATGGCCAGTTTGGCCGCCATCCAGAAAACGCCGTGCTTGGTGTATTCTCTTTTTATCCACCCAAACAAAGAGGACCTCGTCGTTTTTTTCTTGAGGTATCAGTTTTCGACGATGGGCTTGGCGCTTGTCAAGGTGATTAGGCTGATCTCGTTGTGGCTGCCCAGGCGCATGGGGGGGCCCCAGGTCCAGGTGCCCTGATTGACGTAAACCTGGGTGCGGCTGTCGGGTATCCGGTGCAAACCCTTGAGATAAGGCTGCTGTAAACGCACCAAGCAGGAAAAGGGCCAGATCTGTCCGCCGTGGGTGTGGCCGCTCAGCACCAGGCCCACGTCAAGTTCTGCCGCCTGCAGTCCTGCGCGGGGCTGATGGGCCAGCAGGATGACCTCGCGTTTTGGATCTCGACCTTTCAAGGCCTGCTCCATGTTCGGACCGTGGCCTTCGGCCATGCCTTCCGCGTTGTGATCGTCGATGCCCGCCATGTCGAAAACGGCGCCATTCCTATGGATCTCCACCCGTTCGTTGCGCAGGACCCGCATGCCCAACTTTTCGAGCTCGGGCATCCACTCGGCCGCACCGCTGTAATATTCGTGGTTGCCGGTGACGAAGTAGACCCCCAAGGGTGCTTTGAGTTTGGCCAGGCCTTTGAGCTCTCCGGCCAGGCGATCGGGCGGCCCGTCCATCAAGTCGCCGGTGATCACGATGATGTCGGCGTTTAATGCGTTGACCTTGTCCGCCAGGTCGTCGATCCAGTCTCCGGCCCGGGTCAGACCCACGTGCAGATCCGATATCTGGGCAATGGTCAGGCCGTCAAATGCCGATGGCAGTTTTTCAAGTTTCAGTTCCAGCCGGTCCACCTGTTCGGTCCGTGCACCCAGAATCACCGAAGTGATGGACAGGCCCAAGGCGATGAGGGCCACGCCAACCGCCAAGAAGCGTTTGAACATGAGACTTTGGATGAAGCCATCGGTCAGTGCCACTTGCCCGCTGACTTTTCCGGCCACCCAGGCCATGCCCCGCAAGGCGTCGGCCGCGCCCAAGAAGAACAAAAAATAGAGCATGGTGCCCATCCAGACGTAGGGCAGCCAGACGAGATACTGGGTGATGGAGAAGGGCACCCAGCGACTGATGGTCATGGCCATGGGGAGGGTGGCGGCGAAGGCCACGAGGGTCCAGGTCAGGATGGAGCGCCAGGGCGTCG
>JAUVAM010000297.1 GCA_030591745.1 Deltaproteobacteria bacterium | reverse complement strand
GCTCCAACTGCAGCATGCGTCCCTTTTCCACCTCCAACTCCCTGAAAACAAAATCCTTGCCTGACTCCCCTGCCTCGACTTCCTTCACCAACAGAGCCCTGATTTGATCGACGAAGTCTTTGGCCAGCCCCGGCTCAGTCTCGATGATTATCGACACACAGGCATCCTCTCCCCACAAGCCTCTGGGTCGAGCCTTCCGCATCAAGACCTCGCCCTTGGAGAGCGACTTGGCCTTCAGCTCGCCTTCCGCCTGATCCGCCTCCTCTTGTCGCAGCACCACAAGATGCAAACGCGTATCTTGCCAGTGATCCAGCAGTCCGGCCTGGAATCCACGATTACGCACCATGCGCTGCAAACCCTGATGCAGCTTTTTGGCCTGCAAGATCATCTCTTGGCCCAGGTCTTTGTCGACAAAGAGCACCGTGCGTTCCAGGAGTTTTAAAAGTTCGCTCACCTCCAGACGACTGTACGCCAGGCTGTCGGCAGGCAGACCTGCGGTCACATCGCTGCCTCGAATCGATGAGGTGCCGGCTGTTTCCATTCCCGTCGAACCAGACTCGACCGGGCCTCGCTTGGGGCATGCACTAAGGGTGAACAGAAAAAGCGCTCCAACCAGCAATAATCGTCGACGCATCGCTTCAACTCCTGTCACTTATCCTGCAGATAGATGGCTACCCGATCCTGCATCAAAAAGATCATATCCACCTTACCGTTGCCGTCTACGTCGCCGGTGGCCACGGCGCGTGGTTGCTGACCGCCCTTCTTGCCGCCCATCCGGGCCCGCTTGGACAGGTGCTTGTCGTACAAGGGGTGGCGGAAGATGGTCTTCAACTTGCCGCCCCGGCCGGCCTTGAGGATCTCCAAAATAGCCCGCCTGGCATCAAACAAGAGCAGTTCGTCTGAATGATCACCGTCCAAATCCGCGGAATGCAGCTTAAAGAACGAATGATGACTCAAGTTGGCGTTAAGCAAGAGTTCAGCCACCATACGCGGTCTGGTGCCCCCGTTTACCCGAACCAATAAATTGCCCGTACCCACGCCCACGAGATCGGCGGCGCCATCGCCGTCCACATCGCCCACCAGGATGCTACTGAGGTCCAACCCGCTCAAATCCATACGCTCTTCGACCAAAAAACGACCGCCGCGAGGAGACAGGCGCACCACATAAGCCTGCTTGCCGTCCACGGCCATGAAGCGACCACGGTCCTTTTTACCCGGCATGCGATCAAAGTGCTTGAGCTGCCCATGTCGCCAATTGTGCTGCGCCGCGACATAAAGCTTGCCGGCCTTATCCACCTTGAGCACACGCACAAAGCCGGGCTTCACTTGCAAGACATCCGTGTGACCATCCCCGTCCAGATCGGCCACCAACAGGCCCGCTTTGTCGCCCTCTCTGCTCACGATGCCCTGTTCGCTCAAAAGCTCAACATAGCGTCCCTGGCCCTTACCGAGAAACAAGCTCTCTTTGCCGCTGTACGCCCAGAAAAGAATCAAATCCAGATGCCGATCTCCATCGAAGTCGGCGAAGGCCAGGCGCACAGGGCGCTTGGGCAGGCCCTGCTCAAGCTTGCCGGATCGTTCAAAGGTGAGGGTTTTGGAGGACAACTCGATGGAACCCTTGTCGCGCCGTCCCATGGCAGCCACCGCCTGATCGGCGTTGGCCATCTGGACCGAGTAACCCGTGCCTCGCTTCTCTACCCAGAGCAACACAGCCTGCTCAGCAGACTTGCCATCCAGCCCCTTCAATCGCTCGAGTTGCATGAGCTGCACTGGACCGGTTGTGTGAATGGGCCGAGGAAAGCTTATCTGCCCTTTCTCCAGGCGGCTGGCTCCAAAAAGCTGTTCTTTGCGCGAAAAAGTAAAAACAACTTGCCGGCCATTCGCATCCCGATGCAGCTTGGCTGTGGTCACGGCCTCCGGTGCAGGCGAGCGGGTCGCCTTGAAGCCACCTCGGTGACGTTTCAACAATACATATTCGTGGTCCTGTTCATCCACGCTGAGGATCTCCATACCGACCTTGCCATCCGTGTTCGACATGTCGACGACCAACTCCTGCTTTCCGGACAACCCCACGGGCAAAGACAGCCAGCCTCGATGGCTCTGGTCGGAACGCAGGCGAAGCTTACGAACCCGGTTCTTGCCCACATCAAGCGCCACAAAGGCCTTCTTTTTGCCCGAGTGAGTGGCCCGCACAGGGCCGCTGATCGGAACCTCCAAAGGTACTTCTTCGGCGAATTGACCATCGGCACCTTGCAATCTGAGGTAGGCACCGAATCGACCATGCTGCGTAAAAAACAGCACGTCCAAATTGCCGTCGCCGTCGTGGTCCAATAGCTCAAAAGACTTAACCTTGGACAGCAAAGCCGGGTTGAGCGGATGGTCCTGGCGTTGTTGACCCGCCAGATACACGCTGAAACGATCCTGCCCCAGCACGAAAAGGTCCGGTCTCTTGTCTGCATTCAGATCGACCACCCGGATGGCACCAGGCAAGCCGCTGACCGACAGATCGTCGATCTTTTCCGGCGGGGCAAACTTGCCGTCCTTCTGCTGGCTCATCACGGCCAGACCGTCGATATCCCCATGGAAGACCAAATCCCGGCGCCCGTCGCCATCGATGTCCCCGACGGCCAGGGCACCGACCCGACTGGCCACCGGCAAAGTCTCCAAGACAAAGCGCTCGGAACGAGGCAAATCATTGACGTCCTGATCGTCGGCGCGGCGCTCCCTTTTGGCCTGTCGAGGTCGATGCCAAAGAATGCCGATCTCGGCCTTGTTGTTGTTGGCAAAAAGAATCTCGTCGACGCCATCCCCATTCAGATCCCCAAGCACCAAATCAGCCAGGCCATGACCCACCTTGATGAAATCCGACTTGCCGAAACGCAGGCCCCCCTTCGTGCTGCTCACGGGCACCTCCATGTACTGCACACCCGTGTTCGGGTTGTCCTCGTCGTACGCAAAAGACTCAACGTGATCCAAGAACTCTTTTACGTAATCCGACGGAATGGCGAAGCCCAGGCCGTCAAAAATGATGGCCCCACGGCTGACCACGCCCAAGACTTCTCCCCGAAGATTAAAAAGCGGCCCCCCCGAATTGCCCGGCGCGATGGGGGCGGTGGTCTGGATGAACAGCCTGCCACCGATGTTACGGGCCACCTTGCTGATGATGCCCTGGGAAGTAGAACGCTCAAGCCCCAGGGGATTGCCGATGGCAAAGACCTTGTCCCCGACCTTGACCTTCTGGCTATCGCCCAACACCAGTTGGGGCACCTTCACACCCAATTTCTCTTCGATTTTCAAGAGGGCCAGATCCATCTCCGCATTGAGCGCCACGATGCGCACCTTCCGGAATACCTTGCGCCCGAGGGTCTTACCCTCCTTCGGGAACATGGTTATCCGAATCGTGCGTTCGCCGGCCACCACGTGGTGGTTGGTGATCACGTAGCCTCCGGGATGGCAAAACCAGCCCGTCCCCAGACCGGAAGGCGTCTTGACAAGCACGATGGCCGGACCGATTTCGTTCACCAGGCTCTGCATGTCCCGAAGAGGCAACTTGGCGGTGGAGTAAAGCCCATGCTTCTTCAAGTCGGTCCGACCCGAGCCCTTGGTCTTGCCCTCGATGCGCTTAATACGCCGCGCGGACAGGCTGACGACCTCTCCCCCAACCGTCAGCCAAACCATGCCATCGGCCCGTCGCAACAGTTCTCCTTCAATTTGGTCGCCGTTGCCCATGTGCACCACGACCCGCTCACCGGCCGAAAGAGCCGGAGCCCACAGGGAAAATGCCGTAAACAGAACCACCATTCGCCAAAATCGAACTTGCCTGAACATGAAACCTCCCAATCAGAGAGCGTAGCAGAACAAAGACGGAGAAATCACGGATTTTCACACCAGGGGAACACGCAAAGGCCCCGGTATGTTATGATTTAGTCGTTCGAGGTGAATGGATGCAGCGAAGTCTGACTACAGCGCTTGTAATTCTGAGCCTGCTCGGTTCCGTGGAATCCCTGGGCGAGGACGTCGAGCGTTCGCCCATCGTTCTGCCGCCGCTACCCGCTCGAATCAAGACCCCCACTCAAGCCAAACCACAAGCACCCCCGCCCGCTACAGAAACCGACAAGGGTCCACGCTTCACATCGCCTTTTGACGGACCCCGACAGATCGACCTGGGGCCCTTGGGCGAAATTCCAAGCTGGGGAGAAAAAAAGTCCATCGACGAGCAGTTGCTGGTTTCGCAACGGGTGAGTGGGTTTTTTCAAGACGCCCAGGCACGACGCCGCGTTCAACTCGGCCATGTGGATCCGGCATGGCTGGACCTGGCCAGACGGATGGAACACCACTGGAAACCCTCCTATGAGGACATTCGCGATCCCCGCATCGCGGAGGTCTCCGGGGAGTGGTTTCGAGACACGATTTGGCAGTGGCTGGGCGGCTGGTATGTCGAAACCCAACGCCAACGCCTGGATCCCTTCGCCAGGCCGGAACGCCTGCCCGGCGACACCGCGGCCACGGCCGCGGCATCCTTGCTGGATCTGCAACGGGACTGCCTGGGCGATGGTTACGGCAACAAAGTGGTGACCCTGGTTGAGGTCCGCTTCGACGCGAAGGGCTTGGGCCTAGCCCGCATGTTGTCCTCGTCGGGACACAAGGCCTTCGATCGTCAGGCCATGGCCGGTGTCCAATCGGCCTTAGCGCACGATCTGGCCCAGAGGCCGCCCCCAGGACCGGCTCGTTCCATCTACGCCATGACGGCCGAGTACATCATCCTGCCACCCATACCCGTGGTGGGATTCACCTTTGATCTGGTGCCCGGCGGAGAAGTGAACTTTTTCTATCCGCTGAAAAAAATAGTCCGAGGAAATGCCGTGCTGCTGGCGCTCTACCGAGAGGCGCCGCCCGGCAAAGGCGTTAGGCGGATGGTCAAAGAACCGGCCTTGCAGACGCCGCCCGAGACCCCGTAACGGGATTGCAGATACTGGCGCAACATGCTCGACAAGCGTTCACAGCTGTCGTCCAGTTGTACTTTATAGCGACATAGACCGGGGCCGCCCGTTTGGGATTCGGCCTTGAAGCCTGAATGCTGGAAAAAGCGCGTCGCGACCATCAACGGCATCGGCGACAAATTTCCTTTCCAACGCAGAGTCAGAGATAGCTGCCCACCGTCGCTTGACTGATTCTTCGAGCCCTTCTTTTTGGCTACCTTGGCAAGGGCCGCCCGAATCAAACTCACATGTTTGGAACCCCTGGCAAATGGAATGGTCGCCAGCACCTCACCGTTCAGAGTCGCGATGACGGCCTTGGGGATGAAGCGACCCGCCTCGGTCGCGCGCATGGCCCGCGCCACCAAACCAGGCAAGCGGGCGGCGTTGGCATGGTCCACATAAATCAAAATGCAATCTCTTTTCAGCCGGTCAAACAAGGTCTGACTGGCGCGCCGACAGAGCCCACAGCTGGTGGTCTTGTTGGTCATGATGTACGCAATGGGCCTATTCTGCCTTCGGGCTTCGCCCTGAGCTTTGTCCAAAAAGGACATCTCATACACATGAGCTGGTATGCGGAACCCTGCATGTGCAGGATGGGCCATAAAACCCAACAAGCACCCCAGCCCCAAACAAATGCTCCAGATTCGAAGTATCAATTGCCACCTCCTGAAAGGTAAGCCAGCCTACCTTGTGGAATTTATCTGGACAAG
>JAUVAM010000594.1 GCA_030591745.1 Deltaproteobacteria bacterium | reverse complement strand
GTACATATACCACATTGGGATGGATGCGCACCGCAGGAACAGCACATTCGCTGTATTGGACAATCGTGGACGGGAGAATTTCGGGGACAGGGGGTGCCAAAGTCTCCCAACTTCGCAGCGCTGGGGAGGCTTGTATTGCTGGGTGGAATCGGCGCCCCAAGAGCCAAAAGAAATTCTCCAGTGAAAATGTCGCGCCGAGGGTTGCAGTTGTGGCGCCTCCACTAGGTGCCAGGCAGCGACTGTCTGCGGTTTCAAAAGAGCAAGAGCGCCATCTGAGCGCAAGCTTGTGGTAGCATGCCGCCCATGAGGACGTTCCGACAACTCAGCCCATTTGTTCTGCTTGGTCTCATCCTTTGCTCCTGCGGCGACGACTCGGTCAGCGTTCCCGTCCTGGAGCATAAGACCTTCGATCTCGTCAACGCCTATCGCGTCGAACAAGGACTGGCAGAGCTCGCCTGGAGAGACGCCATCACCGAGCCATGTCGCATCCACTCGGCGGACATGGCCTCGGGCGCTGTGGAATTCGGCCACGACGGCTTTGAGGCGCGCATCGCCACCATCAGCGAATCCATCGCCTTCAGTTACGCCGCCGAGAATGTGGCCGCCAATCAGGGCTACGCCGATCCAGCCCAAAAAGCCTTCGAAAGCTGGCTGAACAGTCCGCCCCATCGGACCAACATGCTGGCCGATCAGGATCTAAGCGGCATGGGTGTCGCCAAAGACAAACAAGGCGGCTATTACTTCACCCAAATCTTCATTCAACTCCCACCCGACTTGCGCTGAGCTCAAAACCCTCGGGATAAATCTCGGAAATCTCAGCGGAAATCTCGGGGTGTTGTGAACCTGTTTCATATGATAATGGTGCGAGATATGAAGTCATTACTCAAGACAGTCTTTCTGTTCGCGACATGGGCGCTCTTTGTGCTTGCTTGCGAGAGCTCTCAATTGGCAACCGACGCTGGAAGCGACCTGGATGCAGGTTTCGTGGAAGAAGACGGATCCATAGACGATGGAGATACCACGGCAGTAGATGGAAGCGATGCTGGTACGGATGGAAGCGATGCGGGCACAGATGGAGCTGACGAAGACCAAAATGGAGACATTGACCCTTCAGATGGCACGACCGACGGTGCCGATCTTGATGGGGCCGATGGGGATGGCGATGCTGGGCCGGGACCGGAAATCTGGTGTGCCACCCAATGGCCCAATGCCACCCTTGCCGCCGACGGCTATTTCACGGAAAGGCTGTATGCTCGAATCTGGGTGGAAGGCGTAACTCCTTCTGCTGGGGCGGACCCCGCCCTGGATGTCGAACTGGGCCTGGGGCCGGCGCAGGTCGCTCCGACTGACGGGACCTGGCACTGGCTCCCAGCCGATTTCAATGCGGCATGCGCCGACTGCGGGAACAACGACGAGTGGATGGGGACGGTGCAAGCCTCCGAGGCGGGGTCTTTTTCCTGGGCCGCACGGGTTCGGTACCAAGAGGGAGCCTGGGTCTACTGTGACCGGGGCGACGATGGGCGTTCGGGCAGTACCGACGGGTGGTCGCCGGAAGATGCTCCCAGAATTGAGATCTCAGCGCCCGGCAGACTCCGTGTGCTTAGCCTCAACTTGCGCTGCTTGATGGACGACTGGGACCGGCGTTTGCCCATTTTGGTTGCCGGCATTGCCGCGGCCGATCCGGACCTGCTTGGATTCCAGGAGGTTTGTTCAGAACCGAACGCCAGCGACAACCTGGCCGAACTTCTGGCTGCCCTCGAAACCCTTACCGGAAAGACCTATTATCACCACCGCACAGTCACCCATTGGTCCTGGGATAGATATGACGAAGGCCTCGCCGTGGTCTCCCCTCACCGACTGGCCTCCTCGACGGTGGTCGATTTACCAGCCGGCCTGTTTCCACGCAAAGCCATCTTGAGCCGCGTGATCACGCCTCAGGGGCCGGTGGTCTTTGCCACCACGCATCTGGATCATCAAAGCAGCGAGGCTCGCCTCTTACAGATCCAGACCCTCCAACCAGAACTCGCCTCCTTTGCTCAAGAACAAGAAGTCACCCTCTTGACCGGCGACCTGAACGAAGGCCCCGGCGGCGATGTCTCTTCAAGCCTCCGCCAGGCCGGCTTCTCCGATGCCTGGGCAAGCTTGCACCCGAATGAAGACGGATACACCTTCCCCTCGGTCCAGCCATCGATAAGAATCGACTATCTTTGGCTCAGAGCGAACTCTTCCGACTTTGTCCCCGAAGCCATCGAGAGGATCTTGGAATTGGCCGTCGACGGAGTCTACGCCTCGGATCACGTCGGTATCTCGGCAAGCGTCACGCGGTGACCAGCGAGCAAAAAGAACCTATGATTCGGTGGCGGTTCTGAGCCTTTTCAGTAAGGCCAACACGGCCAAGGACGACAGCAGGGCCGCGCCCGACAAGAGCAAGAAAAACTGCCACAGCTCCCAACCCGAGTAAAAGTGACCCACCAGACCAGCCAGAAGGTTGCCGACCGCGGTAGCGCCCAGCCAACCGCCCTGCATCAATCCGCGCAGTTTGGGCGGCGCCACCTTGGACACGAAGGACAGGCCCATGGGGCTCAAGAAAAGCTCGGCCACCGTCAAGGTCAGGTAGGTCATGATCAACCAGTAGGGCGTGACCAGAACGCCTGATCGACCCCCGCCCAATTCCGCAACACTTTGCAAACCCCAGGAAGCCAAAACCAAGAGGCCAAAACCCAGGGCTGTGATGAACATGCCGATACCGATCTTGGCCGGTGAGCTGGGCTCTTTTTTCCGCCGATTGAGGAAGGCGAAGAGACCCAAGATCAAGGGTGTCAAAAAGACGATGAAGATGGGATTGAAACTCTGGAAAAGCTCGGGCGAGATGCGCCCCGGCACCTTGTAGACAAGCGCGGAAGCGAAGGTTCTGTCCGAGATCTTACTCAGGCTGATGGCCAATTCGCGGAAGAAGTCAGCCTCGAAGGCCAAGCCGCCAATCATGGCGGCGGCGTCCTGCTGCATCTCTTGGACTTCTTCGCCGGCGGGCAGCTGCGCTCCCACGCTCTGCTTCGCGACAAGCAAAGCCTCTTCTTCCACGCGGGCCAGGTGCTGGGCCACGACAAACAAGGGCTCAAGCTTCTGCACCATGGGATCGGCGGGCAGCTTCTTTATCGCCTCATCACTCATCCC
>JAUVAM010000200.1 GCA_030591745.1 Deltaproteobacteria bacterium | reverse complement strand
GATCGGTCGCAGACCATGCCCGTCAACTTTCACAACGAACGAGAGTCACGTCTTTGGGGTGAAAGGCAGCCCGGGCCTGGTCGTATTTTGTGGGCCTCGGGCACGGAGGTTCCCTCCGCCCTTGTGGATGGTTTCGATAAACGTGTGTTTGAGCATCCGCCCATGCAGTGGCCGATTATTTTGTTGGTGATCGCGTGGCTTTTGCTTTTCGATTGGGTGTTTTTCTGTTTCCGGATTTTGTTTTGATGAGCAAGGTTAGAAGGTGTCATGGACCAATTGGCCAATGACCTCCAGTTTTTTCTGGGTCAGTTCGATCTGAAGCTGCTCAGGCCTGATGGCCTATGGCTGCTGGCCGCCATCCCTGTGTTTTTCGTTATTGGTTTTTGGATGGGCAGGGATTTGCACTGGCTTCGGAGGAGCTTGGTCCAGCTTTTGCGGGCCGTGCTGATTTTGCTGCTGGCCGCCGCCTTGAGCCACCCCGTCAAGGTGTCCAAGAGCAAGGCCCCGGCCGTGGTGATGCTGGCGGACTTGTCCGACTCCATGGGACCGGAAGTTCGCGAGAGAATGGAGGAACGGCTTCAGAAATTGTGGTCTGAGCGGGGGGATGCGGCAACCTATCTGGTGGGCTTTGGGGCCCAGCCCGTCTTGCTGGCCGGCCCGGACCATCGTCGGATCAGTTTGCCGGACCAGTCCAACAAAGGGTCCGATGACTCCAATTTGGCGGCGGCGCTGCGTTTTGCTTACGGCCTGTTGCCGGCCAAACATGACTGGCGGGCCTTGTTGGTAAGCGATGGAGAGCAAACGCGGGGCGATGCCCTGGCGGAAGCCCACCAGGCAAGGGAGTTCGGCTTGGAGGTTTCGGTTCTGCCGATGATGCCCCCCAGGTCGGTGGATGTGCGGGTTGAGGCTTTGCACGGTCCTGGCGATGCGCGGGCGGGAGAGTCCTTTGATATGGACGCCACGCTCTATGCCAGTGCGGCCCGCCGAGTCCGTATGGTGCTTCGCCTCGATGGCAAGGTCGTGACGACGAGGCGAGAGAGGCTCAAGCGAGGTGTCAATCAGCTTCAGTTTCCGGTCACCTTGGCCGAGGCCGGGTGGCACAAGTTGTCGCTTCAGATTTGGGCGGGGGATCGCTATGGGCAGAACAACAAAGGACAGCTCATGGTCCACGCCGCGGGCAAGGCACAAGTGCTGGTGGTGCAGGAGCGGGGCGATGACAATCCCCTCCGGCGAGTCCTGGAGGAAGTGGATGCCGAAATCCAGACATGCACGCCTGCGGATATGCCCAAGACCCTGGCCGAGCTGAACGAGTACGAACTGGTCTTGCTTGAGGGGCTCAAGCTGGCCGAGCTGGATGCGACGCTGGTTGAGCAACTCAAGATTTACGTGGAAGAGTATGGCGGTGGTTTGGTCGTGACGGTGGGCAAACCCGCGGCCGATCTTGCAGGTCCCGAGGACTCTCCAATCGAGGACTTGCTGCCCTTGCACTTTCGGCAAGTGAAGAAGAAAGAGCAGATCCCCGCGGCTTTGGTTTTTGTCATGGATCGCTCATCCAGTATGTCCCGCGGGGGCAAGTTTTCCATCCTGCTTCGGGCGGTGGCCGATACCCTGGATCGACTCAAGGACAACGCACAGATTTCCATGATCATGTTCGATGATTTTCCGGAAGTGGTCGTGCCGCTGACCGAGGCCAGGCATCGAAAAGAGATCCGCAAGGTGCTTTTGGGTCAGCGGATGGGCGGGGGCACCTCCATCTATCCGGCCCTTGAGCAGGCCGAAAAGCAACTCAAAAAGAGCGCGGCCAAGCTCAAGCACGTCATCCTCTTGTCGGATGGGCAGAGCATCTCCATTTTCGATCACTACGGCTACGTGGTCGACAAGCTGGTCAAAAAGCAGATCACGGTGACCACCGTGGCCCTGGGTGAGGACGCGGACCAGGAAGAACTACAGCGCATCGCCGGGCGAAGTGGGGGACGATTTTACTACACGACGAGCATGAGCAACGTGCCCAAAATTTTCACCGCCGAGACGGAGAACATCACCGAAAGCAACGAGGTCGAGCAACCCATCCATGCGGTGCCGGTCAAGACGGTGCAGGTGCTGGCCGGCTTGGATTTTGAGAAGGCGCCGGTTTTGGGTGGTTATGTGGCCAGCGAAGCCCGCCCCACCTCGGAGGTCTTGTTGGCAAGCTCGGATCGCACGGAGCCCCTCTTGGCCCGGTGGCGCTTTGGCCTCGGGCAGGTTTTGGTCTGGTCGAGCGATGCATTGGGGGCCTGGGCGGGCAAGTGGCCCGAGTGGGATGGCTATGGTGTTTTGTGGCCCCGATTGATCGAAGATAGCCTTCGGCGCAATCCACCCGGAGATGTGCGCATCGCATCCCAGGTCTACGAGGATCAGGCGGTGGTGACGGTGCGGGTCCCCGCGGAACGCCCAGGCAAGGAAGGCAATGCCCCCAAACTCTGGGTCAAAGACCCCAAAGGCGCCACTCAGGACTTAGAGCTTGTCCGACGAGGCCTC
The DNA here is from genome assembly GCA_030591745.1 of Deltaproteobacteria bacterium. The sequence continues at coordinate 4,423 of JAUVAM010000200.1, read as the reverse complement.
GGGCTTTATCGAGCCGAGCTACCCATGCGCTCTTCGGGGGCCTACGCATTAAGGGCCGAGCGCAAGGGCAAAAGCGGTGCGCGCGAGGTGGCTTACTCCTCCCTAAGTCGGGATTATCGCGCCGAATATCTTTCCGCGGAAGGCAACCTTCCTCTTCTGATGTCCATGGCCCAGGTGAGCGGAGGCAAGGTGAACCCCACGGCCAAAGAGCTTTTCGCCCCAGGCCGACAAGATCGAGAAACCACGGAAAACCGCTGGCCGCCCCTCTTGTTCTTGGCCCTGGGTGTTTTTCTCCTGGAAATCATGCTGCGCCGCTTGTAAATGTGGGCTTGACCTCACTCCAAAAATGCCGTGTGTTTTTGGAGCGACATGCCCGTTTGCGTCATACTCCAGAAGAGGGATTTTCTGCAAGCCTGTGTAAGGCGTTTGCTGTACTCAGTCAGGGGCCTGCTCCATTGGCCATAATTGAGCCGATTTTTGAGCAGGAGCGAGTCGCCAATTTGCCGCGAATGCAAAAACACCGACCATCACTGCCAACCGAAGCCTCCAAGCAGTCCGCAGGTACAAACCATTCTGCATGATACTTCTCCCCGTCGGGAGTGAGTTTTACAAGGAAATATGTAAGACCAAGGTAAATATCCCCGTTGTCCGCAGGGAAAATGGGCACAAAGGGCTGCATGGCATAGGTATAACTTGTGTCCACGGAACAAATTTTCTCCGGATGCCGTGTGTCGCTCTTCGCCCTCCAAAGGCCAGTTGTTGTTAGCACAAGCGCGTCGCCATCTTCGGTCAATAGGGCGCTTCTCACCGATCCGTTCAATTGTTTGGTGCTGCAAATATGCCGCACCTCCCGGCCCGAAGGCATGACAAGCCAAAGAGCATTTTGGGTCTCAAGCAAAATGGAATCGTCATCCTGGAGGATGTGGCGCATGATTGTTCCTGGGAATCTAACGACATGCTCAACGCCTGGGCAATGCCCCGCTCCGAGTACACGCACCAGCAACACTGTGCATTCGTACGAGAAACCGCATTTTTTTTTACCGTTGCATTTGACAAATCGTTCACCGAAGAGCCCCACGACACCCTGCCTGGTGAGGTATAGGGCATTGACACTACCGCCTGCGATAGGTCCGTATAGTCGTCCGTCTCCGTTGGCCCACCATAACGATCCAGGATTGCCGCCATGAAATCCCTTGTAGCCGATGATCCACTCTGCACCTATGCCCAGTGGAGTATTCACACCGAGATTCAGGACGCTACGAGATTCTTTGGCCAAATCGATATCGAAGTCAAATGGCAGTGATTGATGTTGCTTATGTCTTCGGAAATCCATGCCCCCCACCCAGAGACTGTCCCCAAACCGCATGACTTTCCAGTTCCATGAGAATAGACGGATACCCTCAAGTGATATCGCTTCTTGTGGGCCACCCTGCAATGGCTCCCATGATTCAGAAGGGGGAAGGCTCAGTTTCCTTCCTTGTTTTGGTGCTTGGTAGCGCTGAGTTTCATGACGATTGACGTCCGGATGCCTCTGGATTGTGGCACAGGATAGCCAGAAGAGGCCAAGCTGCATAGACATGACGACCGGAACAAACAAGCCGAATTTCTTAGGCATTTTGATCGCCTAGCTCCTTTCCGGGCAGTTACTCATACTCAAGATCACCCCATCCTCCTTTCGTGAGGTTGGAATCCCCCCACTCCATGTTGGAAAGAGTTCCTCGAAATGGATCGTGCATCTGTATTCCATTTGGAGTACCGACGAAGGAGAATTCTCTGAGGGCAGCACCGAGTTGCCAATCACCAGAAATTTCGGGGACGAAGGACAGGTAAGCCCTTGAAGATTTGGGATGCCCATTCCTCGTGGAGGGTCTCAGTCCCCACGTGACAGTTTCTTTATTGCCTATCACCACTGCTCGGATTCACCGCACACTTCGGCAATGGCTCGGTCAACAATTTATTTATCTCTGGGAGGAATCTCTGAATACCCCCATCACCTTTGGAATCATCAGAGTCCACGCCCCGCAAAATCCGTGACTCCTTCTCCAACTTTTCCGCTTGTTTCTTTTTGCCCAGGCCGCGAAAGGCCTTGGCTTCGATATCGATTATGAAAATATACCGAGATTGTTGTTCTGGGCAACATCGTTGCAAGGTCTCTCGAGCAACCTTGGCCGCGATTGTCGCGCCTTTGTTATCTCCTTTACTCTGCAGCATATAAACGAGTGCCTCATGTGCTGTAATCGAATAGTACGTGGATTCGAGGCCCACGGTTCTCAGACCGTCGATCGTCCCCCTTGCCATCCGAATGGCCTCCTCCTCCTGTCCAATTCTGAACACGAACATCGCCCGATAGGCGTTGATTAGAGCCCTTTTTCCTGCCCAGTATTCTGAAAGCCTCGGATTGGCACCTTGGTCAATCAAGGCCAATGATCGAGAAAGCGCCTTCTTGCCCCGTTCATACTCGTGATTCTCTCCCAATAGAATCCCCTTGGAGGCGAGCAGTCTAACAGCCCCATCCAGGCATGACTCTGCTGTTGACTGAAGTTTGCCATCTATACAATCATCATAGAAGTCTAAAGATTTTTTTTTGAATCCCTCTTGATAGAGCAGAGCTGCAAAATCCCGCTCGTTATTTACCCTTTCCTCGTGACACGGATGCCAGACGTACTGATCTGCTCGGATCACCCTATCTAGCCAGGATAGTGCGACCTTTTTCCTGCCTATTTTGAAGTAGTAGCTGGCGACCAATCTATATATGGGGGCCAATGTCGGATTGGGTCCTCTCGCACCCTCAAGCTTCTCGACGAGAGAAAGCACAGCCGACTCACCGCCTGCGCGATAACCCATTGAATCCCTTGTTTGGGCAAGAAACAGCGTGGCCACTAAGATGAGATTTTTTTCTCGTGGATAACAACTTGACAGATAGGCCACAACTCGCTCCAGCAGTTTTTCGGCCAAGGAAAACGACTTGGCATCCGCCACGAGTTCCCCGATGAGAATCCAGTTTTTTAGCCGACTCTTAACATTATCCAGTTGCTTCCACTTCCGTTCTGCCTCCAGGGCCGCCGCAATTCCCTTGAGGGTATTGCTCGAGAATCCGGATAGCATCATAGCCTGGTATCCGGATTCTCGAGCCGCCTGCTCCTCTGGAGGAAAATCAGCTGTGAATTCAACGCTGATTCTACCCTTCGACAAAGACTCGAACGATCTCCGCAGTGTGACATGGAAGTAAAGTACGCTTCTGGTTTTTTCCAACTGGAGCATGGCGTCCGTGAGATCCGGTGAACAATTCCGATAGCGCTTTTGCAAGGTTTCAATATAGAGGATGGCATCGAGGGGAAGACCCTGCTCTTTCATCAAATTCAATATCTTGTGGTCTTCTGCAAAATGGGCGCAGATTGATGCCCCACCATTCTCCTTGCCATCCTCGCGGCTATGCGCTGGTTCAGAACACAGAACCAAACAGAAACAGTGTACGCATATCGCGACTAATAATCTTGGCATCCTATTGGGCCCCTGTGGAGTGGTCTTTTTGCCACTGCTCAAAACTGGAATAAATGGTTGGGATCGAACCCATCCCTCCAAAATCAAGTGACTTGTCAAGTTTCCCATATGATTTTTTGTTCGTGAAAAGAATATCAATTGTCCCCTTAATACTCAGGGGCTGCGGATCGAGCATTCCTCTGGAGAAAAAGGTATGGCTGTCAAACGACTTTAGCTGTTCTCCAGCCATAAAATCCGCCATCCCCTTGTCTTCACCCGGCCCAGCTGCACCTATGTGCTTTACCCCACCCATTTTTACTCCAAATTTTTTGAAGAACATGTTTATTCCTCGGCCTAGTTCCGCCCAGTTTTTTTCAGACCCCTCTATTGATCGTCGTGTTGTCTTGTTTTTTTCTTTTTACTTTTCTTTCTTTTTCTCCTTTTTCTCCTTTTTTTCCCCTTTCTCAGGCTCGCCTTCCCTTTCAGCTGTCTCATCACTGCTGCTGCTCTTCGAAGAAGAAGACCACAAGCTAACAGTTGCGTCCCAAAGGTTCGCCCCTTTGGTATCAAAAGCTGGAATTGGGGGTCCGGAAATCTTTAGTCCTCGCGCTCTACTTATGGCCTTTTGGGCACTCGCACTGGCACCCCCATCCGCATCGGTCCTGTTCATCGGATCGTACATGCAGTAGACGAAGGGATTGGCGCCGTCGAGGAGGAGAACCGCTGGTTGGGTGAGAACCTTTGGATCCAACGCTGTCCAGTGGTAGGTGGTTTTGTTTAGCATGCGCAGGGGGAAGCGGAGTTGATCGTAGCCATCGTCTCGACGGTCGTTGAAGCGGAAGGTGCTTGAGCCGTTGGATGTGAACTCGTCGCCGTAGGGTTTGTAGTCGAAGTTGGCTGTGACCGTGCCGTTGCCGTCGGTGACGTAGCGTACGCTGCCTCG
>JAUVAM010000076.1 GCA_030591745.1 Deltaproteobacteria bacterium | reverse complement strand
GCATCCAAGGACCGACATCCCAACATAGAACAAGACAAAGGCTGCGTATAGCATCCGGCGATGCGCGGTCATGGTTTACTCCAGGGCCTGCGTGAGGTTTTCAGAAATCAGCAACCCGGAACGAGGATCTTCCAGGGACGTCAATGGCAATCGTCGTTGCACATACTCTTTACATCTGAGTCTTGGACCCGCGAACAAAGATCGCAGTTTTTGGTGGCCTTGGCGATTTCGTATATGCAGTAAGCTTCCACGGTCGCTGCCTCCACGCCCCAATAGGTGGTGATATTCTCACACATGTCAGGGTCTTCCGCATCACCGGCGGCATCCGAGTAACACCAAGGTTCTCGCGGGTCATCGAGACAAGTTTCGCAAACGGTATCGCCCCGGCAGTCCACGTCGTCGCCCGTATCCGATTCGCCGCAAGCAAAGATCAAAACGCTCATCGTGAGCAATGCCGCCCCAGCCTGAAGAAGATTCATCATATGCTCCTTGTGAATATGTTTAAATCTGAAGTTGATGGATATCGATATCCTACTCGCAAGAGCCGCAAAGGGCATCGGTCGGGCATGCATCGTAGGAGGGCGTTCCCGAGACTGTCCCAGAGAAATCATACTCGGTCCAGGATCCACAGCGCAGCGCCTCCCCTTCCACGGTGATGCCAAAATAGCTTCCCTCGGCGCTCATGTTGCCATTGCTGTGATAGAAAGCCCACGGTCCGCATTCATAGCTGGTGTCGTAGGAGCCTGCTTTCATGACCTGACATGCCTCGTCGAGGCATACAGGATCGCCGTCGAACCAGAATGACCACGCGCCGCACCAGAATCCCTCCATGTAGATGCCTTCTCGTTCCTTGTTCCCGCTTTCGTACCAATAAGTCCAGAGGCCGTTGGCTGCACCGCCGATCAATTCACCCCTGGACATGAGGTTCCCGTTTTCGTACCAGCTCGTCATGGTGCCTTCCGGTACCCCATTGACGTAATTGCCCTCTTGCGACTTCTGGCCGTTTTCGTAGTAGTAGGTGAAAAGCCCGTTTTCCTCTCCATCGGTGAAGGTTCCTGTCGAACGGATGGACCCGTTTTCATAGTAGGTTGTCACCAGGCCGTCCAGTTCGCCATTTTCGTTGAAGGTCGCCTCGCTCATGAGCGCACCGCTCTCATAGTAGCTTCGGCTGGGGCCGATTTTGTTGCCCTCTGCATCCTGACAGAACATCATGAGCAATTCCGCGTTCCAGGCACAGCTGGATCCCCACGGACATGAGAGATCGCAATTTGGGCCATCTCCTCCGCCCCCCCCGTCTTCACCGTCACCCCCATCGGTACCGCCCCCAACGCAGTGGCCGTCGATACATGCCTGCGGCCAGACGCAGTCTTTGTCCGTGCTGCATTCATTGTCGTTGTTGTTGTTCGAAGAGCAAGCAACCATTCCCCACGCCAATGCGCAAAGACAAGTCGTTGCCAAAAAGAACCCGAGTTGTCGCATGACCACCCTCACACTTGACTGTTTTAGAGTTCAAACGTAACGCAACTCAAAGACTGGGCCGGGGAATGTCCCGACCCAGTCCCTTGATGCCGGTTCAGGGGGGGCTACATTGAGTTGAGTCAGGGAAGTCCGCGGGGTTGTCACCGCCACCGCAGGAGTTTTGTGCGGAAATGTTGGGATTGCCGTCGGCGTCGAAACTCACCTCGAAGGCATGCCAGAAGTAGGCACTGCAGCTGCCCGGCACGTTGAACTCTCGAATGACCTCTCCCATTTGGTCGGAGACCACGAGTTTCGCACCCGAGCTGCTGAGCGAGCCACTATCCTCATCGTCATTTTGTCCGCCGTAGTTATGCACGTAGAAGCTGTAGCTGCCACCTGTTTGGAACTGGGTGATGGTGATGGACTCGGGCCCGTAACCCTCCCTGACGTCCACATCCAGCGCGATGAACGGAGACTCGTCGCGGGAGCCGGTGCAGGCGGAGCGATAGAAGATGTTTTCACCATCGGGTGTGGTGGCGTGCAGATCGAGATCCTTCGGCGAATTGCCCCACTGTAAGACCACATGGAAGTGGCCATCGATGGGGCTGAGGGTGGCGTTTTGCACCGTGTCATCGTTGTCGGGATCGTCGTCATCTTTGCCGCAGACGCTGACGTTATCGATTGTCTGCGTGATGTAGCCGTCTTTGCTCAGTTTTACCTTGTAGTAGTCGACGGGAATCGGCTCCGTTTTGTAGGAACCGGTGCCATCCTCCGCCGTGGTCGTGGTCGTGATGGTTGCTCCTGAAGAGGTTTTGATGAACTTGAGTTCCACCCCGCCGAGCGGGTCGCCGGTTGTGGCATCCGTCACCACGCCGGAGACGGTGCCGTCGATGTTGCAGCTCTCTGGAATGGCCTTGAGCTTGGACTCGTAGGTGGTCTCGTCGGTGCGGATTCTGACCGAGGAGGTGTAGTCGTAGTAGCCGGTTGCCGTGATGCTCAGCGAGTAGACTCCAGCGTTGAGATCATCGACCCGGTACACGCCGCTGGCCGGGGTGTGGTCGTCAAACTTGGTGGTGCCGCTGGAATCCTTAAGCACGACATGTGCGTTTTCGATTTTGATGTTCTCATCATCCATGTCTACGACCAGGCCCTCAAGGTTGCCCGTGCCGCAAAACTCGACGCATTCGCCAGCGCAGCAATCCATGGGCGGATCCTTGGCTTCGCATTTGGAGAACAGGCCATGTTCATCCGCTGGCACCAGGGCGCTCTTCGTATTGTCCCACCACCAGATCTCCTCGGAGTTGTCGCCGGGGACCTTCTCCTTTTTACAGACCTTCTCCTTGCAGTTGTTGTAGATGTCCTTGCGGTACAATTGCCACGGACCCGGCGACCAATCATCAATGGAGACCTTGTCCAGGACGCCTGCCTGGAACTTAAAGGTCGCGGCCAGGTTGAAGAAGATTTCCAGGCAGCGTTCGGGCAGGAAATTATAGACCGCGTTCAAAGACGCTTCCAGGTCGAGGGAGGGGCCGACGCCCGTATGGCTGACTATTTCGACCAGCAACTCGGGCTTGAAATAGAGCTTGGCCGCTATCTTGCCGGTTAGGGTCGTTTCCCAGGGCTTGCTGGAGAAGCTGAAGTTCTTCTCCTTGATCAAGCTCCACCCATCTCCCTTTTTATACAAACCACCGAGCTTGACCTCGGAAGTGACCTGCATGCCTGTCGTGGCCTCGCCCGTTGCCTCAACCTTCAGTTCCCAGCCCGTGTAGAACGACAACTTGACAGCCATGGGCCAAACGATGGGACCGATTGGCAAGGGGACCTCCCAGCGGGCGGAGCCCAGGGTCCACTGCTGGCCTTTTGTGGCGCTGATGGAGGAAGCGAACTTTAATTCCTCCACATTCAAGTCAAGCTTGCCCTGGAAGTAAAACTCGAGCTCCTTGACAGATAGCCATGAAGTTTCGGTCGAGACAACCAGGTCGGGCTTGAACTGCAGATACCCGGTCATGGACACCGAGAACTCGCCCGACAGGACACCCGCCGAGTAGGCGCATTCACCCTCCATCTCGCCGTCATCCGGATCATTATCGTTTTTGCAAGAAAAACCGGCCTTGCAATCCGAGTCGCTATTGCAATGGCCGCCGTTGCATTGCGCGGGGGTGCCGTCGCAATCCTGCTGAACGGTAATGGCCAGCTTCACATTGTTGAAATGCAGCTTGCCGTCGAGATCAGTGAAATAGATCATCCCAGACACACCCGCGCCTGGAGTAAATTCAAGCGGCTGCTGGAGTTGAGCAAATTGTTTTGGGTCGAGCGGCTTGACGGTGTGGCCCGCGCCATCCAGGATGATGGGCGCTCCGCTGACCTCATTCCATGAGATCCGGCGCTCCCAATTGCCGGCGACCACGTCGAACATTGAGGCCTCGGAGGTCTCGACGATCAGCTCGTCGCCGTCTATCCTGATTTGCTCCGCGCGGCGGATGAAGCCGGGGTTATGCCCGGAAGAGACCAGGACGTCACCCACCTTGTATGAGAAGAGCGAGGCAGGCCCCTGGCCGGTGAATATGAGCCGATCTTTCTCGACGACGGCGGAGAGGAAGTTTGGATCGTCCTGGGCGAAAACCAGGTCCTCGGAGATCTCGACTTGTTCCAGATAGTCGTTCGCGCAGGAATCATCCAGGCAGGTCGGTGCATCCGGCTGACAAGCGAAAACAAAAAGACCGAGGAACGCAAAGCCCCACATCTTCCATGCAAAACTGAGTTTTCTCATCGACATCGTCCTTTCTCCTGGATTTCTACAAATACCATTGATCCCAAAATACCACATACAAAACAGGCCTTTTGATTAAAATACAGGCTGAATGAGGAATACTCAATCGGGCAAGTGGCCGAGGGGCCGGAGAATGCATATCCAACTATTTGCAGGCAGGGTGTTCGGCTGATTTTTCCAGCCTACCTGTAGTATCCCACTGTTTCCAGAAACCGCAGGCTTCTCCAGCAAAAAAGAACATCTCGACCTTCTGGCTTCCATCGGGATACCACTCTCGGGCGGATCCACTACGGCGATTGTGCACAAAGTGCTCCTCCAGGTCCCGGGCACCGGCCCTGCTCCAATGCGTGAACCGGCCGTTCTTATCGCCCTTTTTGAAGGTGCCCTCCGTTTCTTTCTGAGCGTTCGGATACCAACTCGCGAACAGACCATCCTTCTTCCCGCCCTTGTATTGCCCTTGACGGATCTTTTTTCCCCGCGAATCCCACTCGACGCTCTCGCCGTCGAGCTTGTCCTCAATGAAGTGCTGCCTCGACTTACGGGTCCCGTTGGGATGGAAGACGATTTTTTGGCCATGGACTTTGCCGGCCTGGTACTCAATGACTTCCGTCTTCTGCCCAGCGCGGTCATACTTGACCCACTTGCCCTGACGCTCTTCATGAACGAGCGGCCCTTCCAGACGAATCTTTCCGTCGGGCCACCAACTGACCCACCTGCCCGTTCCGTTTTTAAAAGAGAGGGTTTTCCTTGGCTCCCCTTTTTGGGACCATTCTTTGAATAGCCCGTGTTTGCGACCCGCCTTGTAGGCTCCTTTTCGCCGGATCTTCCCATTGGGATGCCAAAGCTTGCTGGGTCCCTGCCTCAGTCCATTTTTATAATTCATCTCGGAGAGGGGTTGCCCCTGAGCGTTCCACTTCATGTGCCTGCCCTCGGGCTTGCCCTGTTTCCAACGGCTCTCCGATTTTTTTTTGCCGTCGGCATACCATTCACGAGTGCTTCCATCTCGTTCGCCCTTCGCGAATCGGCTACTGAGGGCTTTCTTGCCGTTCGGATGCCAGCGCAGCAGGCGTCCGACCAGCTTGCCTCGATCAAACGTGGCTTTCTGTTTTTTCTTTCCGTCCGGATACCAGGCAGGCCAGGGTCCGTGCATCTCGCCATCCTCGTATCGGCCCTTGCGGTGGGTGGCAGCATCGGGATACCAGAAGACCCACTCCCCCGCCAGTTTTCCGTTCAGAAAACCGCCCTCCCGTTTTTTTTTGCCATTCTCGTGGTAGTGGGTCCAGTGTCCGGCTTCTTCCCCTGTCTCCCATTGAGCCGATATCTTGATCCGCCCACTCGGGTAGAAAACAGTGGCGGGTCCATGCTTGAAGCCTTGGAGATCCACACACCACTGTTCGCGACCCTCTGGGGCGTTGCTCTCCTTTTGAGTCGTGCCTTGAGGACAGATCGCCAGGGCCGGGAAGGGCGCGACAAGGACTGCCGCGGAAAGGCCGAGAGAAAACGTCCAGAGGACTACGTTGGAACGGATTGGCATGCTCACAACCTCCCAGATTGATCATCCTATAAATACCAGATCAGATCCACGTCAACAAGGTTCTGTTGGAGGATCTGGGGCCGATTGACCTGCCTGCGACAGGCGGGGTATCATTATTAAACAGCGGTTGGTTTCAAGGGAGTAATGCATCATGCACAAGTTTTGCGGGAAACATCTGGTATTTCTTTTCGTCGCGCTGGCGGTCGTCGGCATTCTGATTGCCTGCGGCGATGAGACAGCCGGTCCTGGTTTGGACGCAGGAGCACAGCATGACGCCGGTTCGGGTCTGGTTGTGGATTGCTCGGACAACCCCCAGTACTGCATGACCGCTGCTGATTGCGTCACCGTGGGCTGCAAGTGTTATTGCCAGGATTGTGGAGATGGTTTTTCTTACGAGGACGTGGTCAACGCCAATTGCGTGGACTCGTGGTATGCCGATCATCAGTGTTTGCCCCCGGTGGGTTGCCCCGGCGTTTGTTGCCCCCAGCGAATGATCCTCTGTGAAGACCACATCTGCAAGGTGACCGACGGCAAGTACTAATTGTGTTTTTCTAAAACTCTAAAACAAGGCGCTCGCCAAGCTGTTCCATGAGGTGTAGAGGTGGCCGTCCTCTTGCAGGATGAGGCTGCGCACGTCATCGTCCCCGTGGTTGTCTTGGACGCAGTAGTCGAAATAGGTGACCGCTACACCATCTACGTCATAGACCTTGGCACCATAGGGTAACTCGCGTAGCAGGTGAGTCGACCGCTCCTTCATTTGCCCGACCAGCTTGTCATAGAGCGCCGGCGTTCCGTGCGCCTTAATCCAGGAAGCAACGGCCGAAGCTTCGGCCCCGGTCAGATTCACGTGGTTGGGGATGGTGATTTGGCGCAGGGAGAACTGCTGCGCCTGGCTTTGTTTACAGCGTTGCAGGGCGTCGTTGAAGGTCAGGTCCGCGGGTAGCAGGTCGGTGACGTTGAGGGTGACTCTCACCAGGATGCCGCGTTTTCGCAGAGCCGAGAACATGGGGGCCAGGTCATCGAACTGTGTGATCTGGTCCAGGGAGAAGGCCAAAAGGTTCAGGCCCGCAATGGCCAGCTTGTCAATGATGGCCCCGTTGTGGTTTTTCATGTCGGCCGCAAGCCTGAGGCCGTTGGTCTGCAATTCCACCGGCCATTCCGCGAATTCTTCGATCAGTCGCTCGGTCCATGGCAGGTTGAGGGTGGGTTCGCCTTTGCCGGTCAGCAGAACGGAGGTGACCTGGGCGGCCCTGGCGATGCTTTTTACCTTGGGCAGATTGCGCAAAAGGAGGGTCTCGTTCGCGGAGATAGCGCCGGTCATTTTCGAGACGCAGTAAGGGCAGTTCTTGTCGCAACCCTTGTCCGGTACGGCGATGGTCAGGTTTTGGGCTCGCATGGACCCAGCATAGCACGGAGATTCTTGGTGACGCCGGGGTTTTTTCTCGGGCGGGCTTGCGCTATGCTGCGGACGAAAGGAAGGTCCATGGTCGAGACAGGCAAGCCAATCGCCAGCAATTCAATGAGTCGATTCGCCCAGGGCTTTGGATATCCCTTCCGGGCCATCGAATACGCTCGAGGGCATGGTTTGATGGGCAAGGTCGCAGCCCCCCTGTTCATCGGGGCTTTGATCTATCTGGCTTTCCTGGTGGGTATGTATTTTTTCTTCGATGACATGGTGCAATGGTTTTGGGCACGACCGGATTCGGATTCCTGGTGGATTTGGCTGGCCTTGCCTTTGTGGTACGTATTTACCCTGATCTTGCGCGTACTGCTCCTCGGGTTGAGCATGATTCTTTTTGTGGTCGTGACGCTGGTGGTCACCGCCCCTTTTAATAGCCTTTTGAGTGAGCGCGTGGAATTCCAGCGCTTGGGGACACCAGAGCCCTTCTTTGAAGTAGGGCGCACGGCAAAGGACATTTTGTACGCGGTCAAGGACCTGGTGCTCTATCTGCTGCTCTTTGTCGGCGTGAGCCTGGGTCTGCTTTTGCTGAATTTTGTGCCGCTCTTCGGCAATGTGGCATCCGCCATTTTGGGGGCCTTGTTCACCTGGATGCTCTTCGCCTTGCAGTTTCTGGATTATCCCTTGGCTCGCAGGCACATGGAATTCGGGGCCAAGTGGAAGGTGGTCAGGCGGAACTTGGCCTTGAGCAGCGGCTTCGGCTTGGCGGTTTTCGTCGCTTTGCTTGTTCCCATCGCGGGCATGTTCCTCATGCCCTTCGCCTGCATCGGGGGGACTTTGATGTACAGCGATATGGTGGAAGGTGGTCTGTTGCCCAGGACCATGCCTGTGGGACTTTCGGTACCGAAGGAGGCCGGGCATGAGTCGGCGTGAACCCGCGCCGGTGACGGCCGAGGATGTGGCCCGCGCTTTTACCTCCAGCGAAGGTTTTACTATTTTGGTGGGACGCTCGGCTTCGGATAACGACAGCTTGACCTTTCGCGTGGCGGAGCAGGACGATTTTTGGATGCACGTGGCCGCTACTTCGGGCACCCATGTGGTTGTGCGGAACCCGGACAGATTGGCTCGTTTGCCCAAAAAGACCTTGCGAGAGGCGGCGGCTTTGGCCGTTGCCCACAGCAAGAATCGGGGTGGGGGGCGGGTGGACGTGCACTACACGCAGCGGAGGAATGTACGCAAGTCTCGAGGGGCACCCGCGGGACAAGTGGAGTTAAAGCGTTACGAAACCCTGCGAGTATCGGCCTCGGAGGCCCCCGCCGAGGCGGCCGGCTGAGCGTAATGAGAGACAAGGGGAGGTAGATCATGGATAGCGCGTCTCGTGGCGGACAAGGTGTTGCTTTCGGTTTTGCGTGGGCCCTTGTGGTTGTGGTCTTGGCGGGCTTGATGTCCTGCGAGGATCCGCCTTTGCCCATGCCCCCGGCCGACTTCGACAAGATGGAGGCTTTGAAGCCGACGGATGAGGCCGCCGACCGGCTGGCCAAAAAGAAAGCAGATGAAGGCCAAGTGGTCCTGGATGACGCGGTTCGCCTGCGATGGGTTCTCGCCGAGGACGAAAAAGCCCGGGCTTTTCGCGTGCGTTTCAAACCTGTAAAAAAGGGCAGTCGTCGCTTCCGCTTTGATTCGAAGCGGCAGACCAAACTCAGCAACAAGTCGCGCAAATTTTTCAATGACAGCAACCAGCCCGGGGGGAAGTTGGACTTGTTCGGGATTCTTCGGCGAAAAGACGTGACATATGGCAGTTTGGCCATGGACTACCACTTGGGCCCAGCCTTTCGAAAGCGTTTGCCGAAAAACAAGAAGCTCGCCGCGGCCATTAAAAAGCTGATCGCCCAGCCTGTGGTCTCGGCCGAGATCGCCAAGAACGGGGCAGTCATCTCGGTGAACAGTCCATTCGAGAGCACCTCCATTTCAGCAGGTGGCCGTCAGGACCGGGGCGTGGTTTTGGAGAACTCCGTAGAAGGGGATTTGACCCTGCATACGATTCTTTTGGAGATGCCTCCTGAACGGGTGAAGGTTGGGGACGAATGGTCCTTCCAGCTGCGCCACATCTCCAATCTGATGCTTCAGAAGGACAAGGTCGATGAAAAGGTGGTGGTCAAGTTGGTGAAGCTGGAAGAGAAGGATGGCCGGGTGTTGGCGCATTTGCGCTACGACATTCGCGTT
>JAUVAM010000205.1 GCA_030591745.1 Deltaproteobacteria bacterium | reverse complement strand
GAACGGTACGGTTTTTCAGAATTGGGCCCAGTATCTTTTGACGATGCAGTACTTGAGCCAGATGAGCGCCCAGCAAACCCTCGTGTTGTATTCGGGTCATCCCCTGGGCCTTTTTCCTTCTCGCCCCGAAGCACCCCGTCTGGTCGTGACCAACGGCATGGTCGTGCCGAATCACTCCTCGCCTAAGGATTACGATCGCCTGAGTGCTTTGGGCGTGACCAGCTATGGGCAGATGACCGCCGGCAGCTTCATGTACATCGGCCCCCAGGGCATCGTGCACGGCACCACCATCACCTTGCTCAATGCCGGTCGTCGTTACCTGGGACAGAAGGGCGACGAGGGCTTGGCTGGGAAGCTTTACGTGACCTCGGGCCTGGGGGGCATGAGCGGCGCCCAGGCCAAGGCCGCGGTCATCGCCGGCGCGGTGGCCGTGGTGGCCGAGGTGGATCCGGTGGCCGTGAAGCGGCGTCACGAGCAGGGCTGGGTCATGGAAGTCGAAGAGGACTTGGGCCGCCTGCTCGCTCGCGTCGAGCGGGCCCGAGCCGCCAAGGAGGCGGTGAGCATCGCCTATTTGGGGAACGTGGTGGATCTTTGGGAGCACCTCGCCAAAGAAGAGGTGGCCGTCGATCTGGGCTCGGACCAAACGTCTTTGCACCTGCCCTACCAGGGTGGTTACTACCCGGCGGACCTGAGTCTGGAAGAAGCGCGGCGGATGATGACGGCCGATCCCGCCGGCTTCAAAGCAGAAGTTCAGAAGTCCCTGCGCCGCCAGGTTGTCGCCATCGATCAAGTCTGCGAGCGCGGCATGGCCTTTTGGGATTACGGGAACGCATTCTTGCTGGAGGCCTCTCGGGCGGGCGCGAAGCTTTTGAAAGAAGACGGCAGCTTTCGCTATCCTTCCTATGTTGAAGACATCATGGGGCCCGTGTGTTTCGATTACGGTTTTGGGCCTTTTCGCTGGGTTTGCACCTCGGGGCTGCCCGAGGACCTGGCCGCAACGGATCAAATCGCCGCGATCGAGCTTGAGCAGATGGCCGCGTAAGCACCGGAGGACATCCGGCAGCAGATGCTGGACAACCTGCGCTGGATTCGGCATGCCGAGGAGAACAAGCTGGTGGTGGGCAGCCAGGCACGCATTCTATACTCCGATGCCGCGGGACGAGTGAGGCTGGCTTTGGCCTTCAATGAGGCCATCGCCGCCGGCCGCATCAGCGAACCGGTGGTCTTGGGCCGGGATCATCACGACGTCAGTGGCACGGATTCGCCCTACCGGGAAACCGCCGACATTTACGACGGTTCTTCTTTTTGCGCCGACATGGCTATGCATAACGTCATCGGGGACAGTTTTCGTGGGGCTTCTTGGGTCAGCTTGCACAATGGCGGCGGCGTGGGTTGGGGCGAGGTCATCAATGGCGGCTTCGGCATGATCTTAGATGGCAGCCCCCTGGCCGGCCAGCGCATCCGCAACATGTTGCCCTGGGACGTAAACAACGGCATCGCTCGTCGCGCATGGGCTCGGAACCCGCACGCCATTTGGGCGGCCCGGCGAGCCATGGAAACCGAGCCCGCGCTGAAGCTCACCTTGCCGGAGGAGGCGGACGAAGCCCTTGTCGACGCGGTCCTGTCGGGGGGTGAGGCGTGAAGCGTCTATTTTTTTTCTGGCTGCTGGGGTTTGTTTGCCTGGCGCCGGTCCATGCGGCCGAAAAGCCCCAATCCGAGCCAAAAGAAGTTGTTTTGCTAGTGACCCATCCGAAAGCCAGCGAGCTGAAGAACATGGATGTGTTGCTAAAAAATGAGCTATTGCGGGTGCCTGGCTTGAAGGTCATCGGCCTGGTGCACAAGAGCGAATACGAGCATTACAGGGGAGCCCAGCGCTACATTGACTCCCGAAAAACCAAAAACATGAGCTTGTTGCACATTGACTGTCGTATCGAAGCGGGCGAAATTTTCAAGGCAAACGGCTGCACGGAGATCTTCACGGAGCTTGTGGCTCGCTCCGACGGTATCTTTTTCACCGGCGGCCCGGACATCCCGCCAAGTATTTATGGCGAAAAAACGCGCCTGACCACGGCGGTACAGGATCCGCCCCGGCATCATTTCGAGCTGTCCTTGATTTTTCATCTGCTCAAGTTCCAGCCCGAAAAAGGAAAAAAACCTCTGCTCGCGGCCCGGCCGGACTATCTGGTTTTGGGGCTTTGTTTGGGCATGCAGTCTCTGAACGTGGCCACGGGCGGCGGGCTCTTCCAGGATATTCCCAGTCAAATCTATGGAGTAGACAGCCTGGAGGCCTACGCCGAGCTGCCGGCCGACGCGCGTCATCGTTCGGCCATCGCCCAACTGGACCCGGCCCCCCTGGTGGGCTGGGCCCAGATGCACAGGGTTCGTTTTTCGCCCAAGGCCGTTTTAACGAAGCGCCTGGCACCTGGAGGCAAGCCCGTGACGGTGTTGAGTTTGCATCATCAGGCCTTGCGCAAGTTGGGTTCGGGTTGGCGGGTTTTGGCCAGCTCCATGGATGGCAAGGTCGTTGAGGCGATTGAGCACACAGGCTTTCAGCATGTGCTGGGTGTGCAGTTTCATCCGGAAAAGCGAACTCTTTATGATCCCAACCTGGTTTACAAGCGCCGAAAAGACGCCCCAGAGCAGAACTTTGTTTTCGCCGCCATGCGGGCGGATCGACAGAGCAGGTCTTTTCTTCAGCGTTTTTGGGTGTTTATTTCGGAGAGTCTGACCGCATCTCGAGAATCAAGGTAAGCCTTACTTTATTTCTTTCAGCCGATCCAGCATGGTGTCGCGAGTCATGTACATGAACATGAAGCGCCAGAAGGAGACGATGTCTCCGCTCTGCAGCTTGGCCTGTTCTTTCCGCCTCAAGCGTCGCCCGTTCACGATCGTGCCGTTGCGAGAGCCCATGTCGGTGAGCCGATAGGCGCCCTCGTCGTCGGGCACAAAGACCGCATGCAGTTTGGAGATCTTGGGGGCTCGCAGGATGATGTCGTTGTTGCGGGCCCGACCCACCATGATTTTTGAGTCAAAGGCGTTGCGATCCGAGTTGACCAGGGGCATGGCCCGATGGTGGGTGAGTTTTTTCAGGTTGAGCAGATCGGGACTGGAGGCTTCCCCGGTTTTCAGGTCCATCCACGCATCGTCCGTGGGCGGTCCCTGCATCAGGATCAAAAAGGCAAAGTTGTACTTTTCGCGCCAGTTTTCGTCCCGGATGAGCGCGAGTTCTCTGGACATGTGATTCATATCCAGAGAAACCAGCCCATATTCATCTACGCTGAGGTCCATGGTGGGATTGTTTACCCGTCCAGAACAGAAGTCAAGATAGGGTGCCTATTGTTTCCGCCGAAAGGCCCAAAGTAAGCCGAGGAACAAGAGGGCCAAAGAGCCGCCAGGGGCCGAGCTGCTTTGACAGGCGCAGCCACCGGAGATGACGAGCTCTTCGCCGGCGTCCACGCCGGAGCCCGCGTCCGTTCCGGCGTCCGGATCGGTGCCTGCGTCCGTGCCCGCGTCCACATCGGAGCCCGCGTCCGTGCCGGCGTCGGGTGATGCCGTGCAGTCCTCGTGCTCATCGGTCTGTCCGTCGCAGTCGTTGTCCAAGTCATCGCAGAGCGTTTCGTCGACTTCGTAGTCGGTGCCGTAGTCGCAGGCACCCCAGCCGGAGGCCCCATCGCAGCTCGGGCTCGCCCCGGCGCAAACACCGAGGTCCAGGTCACAGGCGGGCGGTGTCAGACCGTCGTCGGTATCGCCGTCGCAGTCGTCGTCTAAGCCGTTGCAGGACTCTGTGCCCGGCAGCACGCCGGAACACTCGCTCCAGTTGCCGGAGGCGTCGCAAAGCTGCTCGCCGACCGTGCACTCGCCCTCGTCGGTCGAGCAGGCCACGGTGTCGCCTTCCGTACAGCAGCCGGCCAGGGCTTCGTCCACCGAGCCGTCGCAGTCGTTGTCCAGATCGTCGCAAAGGGTCTCGGTGCCATCTTCGTAGTCGCTGCCATAGTTACAAGCCCCCCAGCCGGAGGCGCCCTCGCAGGGCTGGGTGGTGCCCGCGCAAACGCCCATTTGCAGCGAGCAGTCCGGGGCGGTGAGGCCGTTGTCCGCGGAACCGTCGCAGTCGTTGTCGAGGCCGTCGCAGTCGCTTTCCGTCGCCTGGTAGTCTGAGCCGTAGTCTGCCGCCGTACAGGTTCCAAAGCCGGCGGCCCCGTTGCAGGGCTGGCCGCTACCCTGGCAAACCCCGTCTTGCATGGGGCAGTCGGGGCCGTTCAGGTTTTCGTCGATCGAGCCGTCGCAGTCGTTGTCAAAGCCGTCACAAAGCGTCGTGCCGTCTTCCGTGTCGGCTGGGCAGTCCGTATCAAAGCAGTCGGTCAAGCCGTCGGCGTCATCGTCAATCAGGTTGGAACAGATCTCGGAAGGCACCACGTAGCTGACCTCGGTGGACCAGGTGCTTTCGTTGTTGGCCAGGTCAATGGCTTTGACCGAGAAAACATAGGTTTCGCCGCCCTGCAGGTTGTCGATTTGGCCCTGGGTGATGCTGGAACCCACCGACATGCCGCCCGTGTAATCGCCCGGCGGCTGGATGCCGTAGCCGATCTCGTAACCTCGCAGGTGCTCGGTCTGGCCGCTGGTGTCCAAGGTCACGGGATCCCATTCCAGGATCACCGACTGGGCGTCGGCCGCCGCGGGCAAGAGCCAACTGACCAAGGAAAGAGGCAATAGGATTCGAGCTCTGAGCATGTGTGGATCCTCTTTGATTTCAGAAGGCCGTATTATATCAGAATTCGGCCGAGAAGACAGAACCTTGGTTGCTTGCCATGAAGCCCGAGACCATGTTCAATAGCCTTGTCGACATTTAACCGAGAGGAAATCCCATGAAGAATCTGCTTGCTTTGAGTTTGATGGCTGTTTTCAGTTTTGGATTGCTTGCTTGTGGCGATGACTACAACGAAGAGACGGACCCCTGCCTGGACGTGGCCGGTCACTGTGGCGAGGAGGCTGCCGGCAGCCAGCGCTGCAATGCGGACAGCACGGGCATCGAGACCTGTCAATTGTCCGCTGGCGAGCCGGCTTGTTTTGTCTGGACCAGCACGGATCCCTGCACCGGCAGCAGCACCTGTCGAGATGGGCAATGTGAGCCCTTCTGTGACGACGCCTGCGAGCTGAACGAAACCCAATGCCTGCTCACGGTCATTCAAACCTGCGTGATGGGGGTCGATGCTTGCACCGAATGGCAAAGTGGCACCGACTGTGGCGATACCGCACAGCTTTGTGACGACGCAGCCGAGCCGGCCCTTTGTGCGGACGACTGCGAAAACCTCTGCGAACTGAACGCCGCGCAATGCAACGGCACGGCCATCGAAGACTGCGTGGTCGGCGCTTCCGGTTGCACCATGTGGCAAGAGCGCACGGACTGCGCGGACAATTCGCAAGCTTGCGAAGAAGCGGACGGTGGCCCGACTTGCTACACGCCTTGCGTCAACGACTGCACCGAAAACGAGACCCAGTGCTCGGGCACGATCAAACAAGCCTGTGTCTTGGGCGGCAACGGCTGCACGAGCTGGGTGGACGGCGACGACTGCGACGCTTTGATCTCGGGTGATCTCTGCAATGATGACGCCGAGCCTGCGGTTTGCTACACGCCTTGCGTCAGCGAATGCGCCGAGAATGAAACCCAATGCGCCGGCACCGTTATCCAGACCTGCCTTTTGGACACAGACGGTTGTTGGTACATGGAAGACGGCACCGATTGCAGCGGCAGCTCCCAGACTTGCGTCGACAGCGCCTGCGAAGACATCTACGCCATCGGCTGGTGCAAGTTGCAGCATCCCACCGACTACGAAGACCTTGCGGGCATGGAGTTTGTTACCTACGGGCAATTGTGGATAGACGGCCTGACCGGTGTGACCAATGGGCCCGATCCGGCCCCGGCGGTTCGTGGCCAGGCGGGCTACGGTCCCTTCGATTCCACGCCGGATGATAACTGGACCTGGTTTGACGCCGAGCCCAATGATGGCTTTGACCACGGCTCCAATGACGAATACATGACCCCGCCGCCGGGCGCGGATCCCTCATATGCCTTCACGATGCCGGCACTCGCAGGTAGTCCGTATCACATGGCATATCGCTTCACCGGCGACAATGGTGTCACCTGGACGTATTGCGACACGGTGGACAATACCTACGACAGCGCCGACGCGGGTCTGTTGACCGTGCGGGAGCCCAGCTTGATCTTCAGCGAGTATGTTGAGGGCACGAGTACGAACAAGGCGCTCGAGGTCACCAACATGGGCTCCGACATCGCGGATTTGAGCGTGTACGACGTCAGTCTTTATAACAACGGTTCTTCGACTGTTTCTTCCAGCTATACCCTTCCGGCCGTCGCCTTGAATCATGGTGAGACCTTTGTGATCTGCAACAACACACCGCCGGACGCGGGCCTTTTGGCCACTTGCGACAACCTTGTGGCGTCGGGATATGGCGTGTATGCCGGCATTGCCGGCCAGTACAATGGTGATGATGCCATCACCCTGACCCGGACCGATGGGCTGGCGGAAGTAACCGTCGACGTTTTGGGTGAGGTGGGCTTTGATCCGGGCTCGGCATGGGGCACGACTGCTGAATACAGCACCGCCAACAACACCCTGCGTCGACTCTGCAGCGTGGTCTTTGGCGACATCCGTTCCGGCGATGCCTTCGACCCCTCGGAGGAATGGAGCGGTGCAGGCGTGGACGCCTTTGGGGATCTGGGCACGCATTGTCCGTGAGGTGAGGGGCGTACCGCGAGGGGGCGTACCGAGGGGGTGAACAATCGAAAATTACGCAGGGGCGGGGTTTAACCCCGCCCGCGACGACAATTGGCGAACGTAGGG
>JAUVAM010000370.1 GCA_030591745.1 Deltaproteobacteria bacterium | reverse complement strand
TTGGCGCTCCCGTCGGCGCGCCTCATGCCGATTTTCCAGTCGCCGTCCGCGGGATGATCCTTCATTCGGTGGTAGATGTATGAGGTGATCCCCGGGGTGCCCAGGATGTTGCGCAAAGAGGTGCACATGGCGGCGGCCTGCGCTGCTTCGCTGGACTGAGGCGAACCTGAATTCAGGCCGCTCTCGGTGAGCTGTACCTCCCATGCGTGGGGCTTGTTTGGAAAGGCGGCGCGAAGCCAGCCCAGGATGACGCCGATGTTGCCATAGGTCACCCGGGGTAAATCCAAAGCGGAAAACTCGGTTCTCCAGAGATCCGGCGCATAGGGGTGATAAGCCACCTTCCATTTGCGATTGCCGATTTGCGCGTCAAACTCGGTGATGAATGTTTTCACCGAGATCATCGTAAAATCCGCCGCGGGCAGATCATATTCATAGTCGTAGTGATGCTCAAAAGAGAGCAGCACCTTGGCCTCGGACTGATGCGACTTGATGAGGTCATAGGCCGCGGCGTAGTTCTCGGCGTAGGTTTGGATCCAAAGGGCCTGGTCACAAGGGACGCCCTGGCCGCAACCAATGTCGAACCAGATGTTGGTGTTGATCTCGTTGTGGATCACAAAATCGGCCACCCGGCCGTGCCCGTTCTCCCCGTTGTAACGCTGGGCAATCATCCCGGCAAAACGCGCGTAGTCATCGGGGTTGTCAGGGCTACAGAACATGTCAAAACCTGCAATGGCGGGCGAACAACCCGTGTTGCCCACCCGAGCCCAGCCCGGCACGCCGTAGACGATTCCCGTGACCACCACCCCCAGATCGGTGTAGGCGCGGATTTCCGCATCTCGCTCCTGATCGATGACAAAGCAGTGCCCGTCGTATTCCTGCTCGGAAGAGGAGCACGGTGGGGACTTGGTGTTTCCCTCCCAGAAAGCCCAAACCAGGTTGACCGAGATGGCGCCGGTCTGGACCTCCACCAACTCGTTTCTGTTGGACCAAAAATCAGGCATCACCCCTTTGATGGCATAGGTGTCCCGCTCGGGATAAGGCAATCCCACAAGGGGACCCGCGTCTTCACCGGCATCTTCACCCGCGTCTTCACCTGCATCTTCACCAGCGTCTTCGCCGGCATCCTCACCGGCATCTTCACCAGCATCTTCACCAGCATCTTCACCGGCGTCCTCACCAGCGTCCTCACCAGCGTCTTCACCGGCGTCCTCACCGGCGTCCTCACCAGCGTCCTCTTCACCGGCATCTTCACCGGCGTCCTCACCGGCGTCCTCACCGGCGTCAACGAGCGCATCTGCCCCAGCGTCCATCTCAATGCTGCCCTCCCCACATCCCCAGAACATCAACGCAGCCAACACCATCAATACCCAGATCTTGTTCATTGAGATCCTCCAGCCTTTGTCTTAGCATTTTGCTTCGAACGAGCCAACTGGCGCAGAAATTCCCGCGCTTTGAGGGGTCGACCTATCTGGGTGTCGAGGAGACGGGTGAGCAGTCTGCGGATGATCGCCTGATTGGCCTTGGACTCGGCCATGCCGCTTCGACCCGCCTGGAGGCCCCTCAGAAGATCCACCTCGGCCTGGCCCAGTTCTTCGCGATGAGGTCCTTTGGGGCATGCGGGACAAACAAGACCTCCCTGATCGTGGTCGAATGCCCAAGACCTGGCCTGGCGCGTTCCGCAAGCCAAGCAATTCTCCAACGAGGGGGCCACCCCGGCTTGTTCGAGCATTTGCAGTTCTACCCGGCGCAAGTCCAGCCCAGTCAAAGGTCCTTGTTCGAGCCTTGTGAGAAGTGAGCCGAGAAGTGCGTAGGGTTCAGGATCCTCTTGGCCCTCCCTGACCATGGCGTCCACCAACTCCGTCACGTAACCGGCATGGGCGATGGACACGAGGTCTTCTCTGATTTTGGTATGAGCCTCGATAAGCCGAGCCTCCTCCAGGCGCCAGAGTCCGCCTCGTCCTCGGTCCACCGCCACCAACTCCAACTCACAGAATAGATCCAGCACACCGGCGAAGCGTTTTTTTGACCGCCTAGCCCCGGGAGCCACCGCCGAAATTTTGCCTGTATGCTGGCACAAAAGAATCAGACGCCAATCCGATTCACCCATGGGAAAGCGTTGCAGCAGAATCGCGGCTTCGCTGATGCGGTACAAGGAGTTCTCTCGCCTAGGGGGCGGCGGGCGCTGCGCAGTTTTGATCGATGAGTCGTTGGCAGCTACGTCCAGTTTGCGACCGGCGTCCCAGATCTCGGCATGAGGTCAGGTGCCGACAACCTGCCCGGATGTTGCCTTTCAGCATGAGCACCTTGGCCAAAGCAAACAAGCCCTCTGGATAGTCAGGGCAGTACTCCACCAATTGCTGCAGTTCTTCGACGGACCTATCGTACTGTTTGTTTTTCTCGTACATCAGGCCCAGATACAGGTAGCCCACGCAGAGTTTTTCGTTCTGGGCCAAAGCGGTCATGACCCGTTCCATGCCCTTTTTTTTCTTTCCCGTCATGAAGAGCGCCCAACCCAGATTGCTCTCGGCCAGGTAGCGCTCTTTCAAGAACATGTCTTTGAGTGCCGTCTCCAGCAAGGGGATGGCCTGGCGGAATCGTTTCTGGTTCATGTATAGTCGAGCCAGATTATTCAACACTTCGCTCAGATCAGGCTTGAGTTTCAGGGCTCGTTTCAGATGAGTCTCCGCCAATTGGTTCTGACCCATGACCATGTAGGTCAGACCCAGGCCATTGTGCGCCAGGGCAAAGTCAGGGTGCACCTTGACCGCGGCCATGAAGCTACGCAAGGCCTGACGGAACTGCCCCGAGTGGAGTTCGCCCACCCCGAGGTCGTAACGGATTTCAGCCTGTTTGACATCTTTGGGCGAGGGTCCTGTAACGCAAGCGCCTAAAAAGACAAGGATGCAGGATGCCAATAACATTCGCTTGCGTAGGGTCATGCTCCGCCTTCTTTGAAAACAATTCGGCTCAAAAAGATGCCAAAATCTTCGCGATCTTGGCCACGCCTTCCGGCGGGATGACTTTTGCAGCCTGCACCGCGGTTCCGAGCGCCACTTCTTTCAACTCGAGGACTTCGCCCTCAAGGGCCGACAAGTCCAAAGGCTCGCCGTCCTCAATCTGTTCATCCTGCTGCTCGTCTGATTCTTCTCCACCATCCCTAGCCCGGGCCCAAGCCTTCAAGTCCACCTGAAAAACCGGCAGGGTCTGAAGCAGATGATCCTGCTGTTCCGGCGACATGGAGCGAAAATTCACATTGTCGACCATGAAACCCATGCTCTCAACAAAGCTGAGGGCTTCCAACTCCTGCTCGTGATAACTATCCATGGGAATTTCGGCCGGATCATGGAGATAGATCAAGCTATCGTTGCTGTCGGTCAGATGCAGATAGATATAAATGGCAAACTGGCCCGAGGTCGCATTGCGCATACCCACGATATAACTTTTGGCCGGCTCCAAAGAGCGCCCCATTGCCGCCACCATCGGTCTGTTGATAGACTCAATGATGGCAACCACGTTTTCCTTGGCCACCTCTAAATGATTGACCTGATCTAGTAACTCGTACACCGAAAATTCCTTTCCGGCTCAAGCCCGCGGTTCATTGCACCGTAATGGTGTATTCATCGTTGAAATTGGCGGTTTCGTTGGCCGTGCGCTTGTATTGCACCAGGGGGTTCTCGATCATCACATTGTTGCCCCCGATATTGCCCTCGCCGATGATGACGCGCATGTATACTTGGGGTGAAAAACTCAATCGTTTCTCGCCAACATTCTTGGTGGCGGCAAAATGGATCACATTCGGACCAGGCTTGAGGTACTTGGTGACCTCCTGGATGATCTGCTCGCCGTTGGAACGAATGCGCCTGAACCAAACGCTGTTGATATACACGTCGATGTCGTACTGGGCCTTGCCCGGGTAGTTTTCTTCCTTAACCAGCCAGTAACGTTTGCTGGGCATCCCCGTGATCGTGGTGCGCTGCGCATCCTGTGGCTTGGAGACCGCGGCCTTGTCGCCGGAGTCTACGGCATAACCCGGCGCATCGATGTACACATCGCCCTTGGCGTCGATGGTGACCGTGCACTTTTCAAATTTTTGGTTGGTCAAGCCGTCGATACGCACCCCGTTCAGAAAGGTACTGCCCGCCAAGACCACGCTTGCAATAGACAAAAGGGCCACGAAGACAAGAAAACTCACGGGTCGACTGACTTTGTTAAACATGGTCTGCACTCCGTCCGATCGATAACCAGATCACAAATTTTGTAACCCAAAACACCTTAGAAGTCAAACAATTGACAGATGGTTAGGCCTATTCCGGCAGCGGCAAGGGCATGGCTTCACCGCCCTCCGGCCACAGATACCGATGCAACTGAAGCTGCAAACGCGCAGCCAGACCACTCTCAATCAGCCAGGTGGCCAAAGTAGCCGCTTCCAAAAGTTGGAACGCAGGGGACACGAAGATATTCACGCCATCCGCGGGTGTTCGCAGTTCCAGCAATTGACAGACCCAGTCAAAATCCTGCCGATCCGCGATGATGAGCTTGAGATCGTCCCCTGCTCGCAAGCGAGTCAGGTTGTCGAAATCCATCTTGTCCATCTCGCCCGACGATGGCGCTTTGATGTCCAGCACCACATGGGCCCCGGGGGGAAGTATCTCAATATCTAAGCTGCCGTTGGTTTCCACCGAGACCCGCCGCCCTGCCCTGATGAGTTCCTGGGCCAGCCAGGGGATGGCCGTCTGCTGCAAGGGCTCTCCCCCGGTGAGAATCACGAGCCGGGGCAACTGCGCCAGAATGGCGTCTAAGACCTTGCTCCGCTCAATGCGCTTTCCGTCTCCCCAGGCGCGAGAAGTGTCGCACCAGGCACAGCGAAGGTTGCAGCCCGCCGTGCGCAAAAAAATGGCGGGGCTGCCGGCGTGGCTCCCCTCGCCGGAAATGCTCACAAAAAGCTCGCAGAGATCCAGGCTGTGCGTAG
>JAUVAM010000218.1 GCA_030591745.1 Deltaproteobacteria bacterium | reverse complement strand
GGCGGGAATCGGATGGCGCGAACCCGTGCTTTGATGCAAGAGGCCAACTCCGGATCGCCCGTGGTGTTCTCCACAATCTCCACCTCGATGATTTTGCCTCCGGGATGGATCACAAAACGAATGACGACCTTGCCCTTGAGTTCAGGGTTGCGCTTGAGACGCTTTTAATAACAATGCTTGATGCCACCCAGTCTCCGGCGTATCACTTTTTTGATATCCGACTGGGATCTGGAATCGGAATCGAACTCCTGCAAGGCCGCTGAACTCACCTTGGCGACGATGCGTGCTTCGGCCTTCTTGGGGCCCCCGCGTCCGGCTCCACCGACCACACCCTTGGTGCCCAGATCCTTGATGTTGGCGGCGGATGCTGCGCCGTCAACACCACGAGAACCCTTTTGTCCCGCGGCCGTGGCCACATCCACGCCACCGCCGATACCATCGAAAGCCCCGGCACCATCGCCACCGACGGTTCCCTCGGCAAAAACATCGGCCACCGCGCCGCCCATGGCCATGCCGGAGTCCCCCTTGGCCCCCAGCAACTTAAGCAACCCCCGGCCGGTCACTTTCTTTTCCATGGCCACGGTTCGTGCTTTGACGGCTGCCTCCGAATCCCCTTCATCGCCCCCATCATCACCCGTGTCCTCTACTTCTTTCTCTTTTTTCTTCTTGGGTTCCGGCGCCTTCTCTGCTTCGCCCGCCCCATCTCCCTCTTCGTCCTCGCTCTTTTCCTTATCCGGCATAATCATCTTGGCGAAACGATCGGGGATGTCCTCCAGGGACACCTCTCTTTCAACGATGGGGATCTGTTTCGCCCAAATGATCATCACCAACATGGCGATGGACACAAAACTGAAGACGGAAGTATAGGGCCAGTCGATGTTCCGGGACCAGTAGCCCTTGACCTCGGCCGGCAATTGGGGCTTGACCGGCTCTGGAGGGGGGGTCACGAATTGAAACAAAATGATGCATTCGCCGACGGAGACGCGCCCGCGAGACCCCTCGTTCAATTTCAAATGATAGGTGTCACCAGACTTGCGCACCAAATTCTGGGCCTTCAGTGATTGCAAATCAGCAGCCTGGTCCGCCACCGAGACCCGTCCCGACATCTTGTCCGTGAAGGCCAAATGGTAATCTGTGCCACGCATTTCAAACAAGTTGAAGGTCTTAGGCACATCGGCCGCCGGCAGCACAATGGTGTTGCGCACGCCGGAGCCCACCGTCACGCTGCCGCGTTTCCGGACGAGTTTCTCCTCGATGATCTTGCCACCCTGAATGACGCCGATCCGAAGAATCTTGGGTCTCGAGGCTTCCGTCATCTTGAGCGTCCTTCGTTAGGGCCTGACAGGCGTCAGACCTTGGCCAACAACTCAACCGGTTTCTTTTTTCAATACCGCAAACTTATACGAGGCATATTCGGCCTGCCCCGCCGAATACAAAACCTCGGTCAACAATCGAAAGGGAATGCGCTTGTCCGCGATGAGGGTCAACAAGCCCTTGAACTGCAATTCTTTCTTGTTCTTGTTGTACTTCGCGATGAGTTTCTTTTTCTCGCGCTGATTGACCAGGGCGTCCCTCAAGGGCACGATCAACAAAGAAGCCGGATTGTTGCCCTTCTTATAAGCGGCCTCCACCCGTCCATTCTTGACGCGCGCAACCACTTTGTTTTCCACCAAAATCACCGTGCTGGTGATGGCGACATGGATGGCGGCCTCCTTGGGAATGATGCGGGTTTCCGAGCGAGGCAAAGATGTATCCTGGGTGGGTTGGATCAGAATCGGATCAACCGAAAAATTCTTGAGCAAATACAAAATCAGGGCAGTAAAAAGACCCATGATGGGAATCATGTCCAATTCCGGGACGGGATCTTCACCCCTGCCGGAAGCTCTTCGACGAGAAAGGCTCATGAACTCTCCGGGCTAAGAATCACATCGAAGAACAGGGACTTCGTTCCACTTTGACGCGTGGCATCCATCACATTGACGAGAATCCCATAGGGAACATCGGGCTGAGCATAGATGATGATCTTGCTCTCTTTGGGAAACTCCTGCTTGATCCGCAACATTTCCTTGGTCAAACGCTTGTAATCGTAACAATGGGCGGGCGGGGGGATATTCTTGCTCATGGCGTCTCGACAGATCGGATCGCGAAGGAGCAAGGGCAGGGTGGGCTTCTTGGCCTCTTCTTCTTCCCCTTCCGTCACGTTGCCCATCACACCGCCCACGCCTGCGATGAACAGACCTTCGTAGGTGATACCCACCGTGAGATTCAACTTCTTTTCGGGCTCCTTGTTGTCATCTTGCTGCGCACTACCCGCATCCAGGGGATCGGCATAACGCGGCGCGTTGACGTTGATCACGCCAATTTGGGCCAAACCGGTGGTGGACACCATGATGAAGAGCATGATGGAGGTGACGATATCCAGGTAGGGCGTGATATTGAGCCCAATGGGTTCCTGGTACGATTTGGACCTTTGCGATGGCTTCCGGCCTCTCATGTACCCAATCTCCTACTCACAGGTCAAGCACTGGACCCGTTTGGGACAACCCAAACAGACCTTGGTTCCCGCTGACCGCTATGCCTGGCGATCACTGGGGCCTGATCCACCCTTACCCCTGGAAATCAAAAGATTTTCCAATATCACAGACCACTGGTCCAGCTCATCAATAATTTTCTTGGTGATGTTCTGCAGAATCAGCTGGAAAACCATCAAGAAAATGGCGATGGACAGACCGAAGCCTGTGGTGTAGAGCGCTTCCGAAACACCTTGGGCCAAAAGTTGGGCCTTGAGCTCAGGACTGACACCCGAAGTTGCGGTAAAAGCCGCAACCAAGCCCGTGATGGTTCCCAACAAGCCCAGGAGGGTCGCGATATTGGCAAGCTGCGCCAAATTGCTCGTGCGTTTCTGCAAAATGGGCACGATCTCCAAGGTCGCCTCTTCCACGGCATTGCGGATTTCCACCTCGCCCCGATTGGCCCGGGTGAGCCCCGCTTTGATCACGCGTGGCAGCGCCGCGGCCGGTGCCGCATTGCAAAGCTTGATGGCCCGTTCGATGTTGTTGGCCATGACAAGCTTCTGAACCTGCGCCATGAAGGCCTCGGCATTCACATTGTAGCGGAAGAAAATGAAAAACATGCGCTCAATGATGATGGCCATACCCCAGGCCAGGGTGATGCAATTGATGTAAAGAAAGGCGCCGCCCGCATCGAAGAACTCCGCGACCCAGGTCATGAACCCGCCTTCTTCGCCTCCGCCCTCAGCGGCCAAGGCCGTGATGGGAAGGATGAGCATCAAGCCCAGGATAGTCCCCACGGAGACCTTTTTCCTTGTCGTCATCGTCGTTCCTCCGGTGTCGCACCGGCCCCTATCCTAAAAGGGACCCGTTCGAGTGGCTTCTTCAATTTTGGGCACCAATTTCTCTTTTAATCGCAACCCTTCAAAATTCAAATTCGATCGGGGTAGAAGATACCAAACCTCAGGCTTCTGGATTTTTCCCTCCACCCGTGTGACTTCCTGAATGACCACTTGACGGATAGCCCGCTTCTTCTTGGCGACCACGACTGGTGCTATCAATAGCAACAGCCCGATCCAAAAACAAATCCATCGCCAAGTTCCGACTTTCATGATCCTAACCCTTATAAAAGAAAGCCATGCTCCGGGTCAAGCAACGCCCTGAGCTTTACTTCTCATCGCCACCCAACTTGCCGGAAGGAGGAGCCTCTTCCTCTCCGTCTTTGCCTCCACCCAGCTTGCCGGAAGGGGGAGCGTCTTCCTCTCCGTCCTTGGCCCCACCCAGCTTAGCACCTGGGGGCGGGGCGGCACGCTTGGCGGCTTCTTCCGCCTTACGCTTGGCGGCTTCTTCCGCCTTACGCTTGGCGGCTTCTTCCGCCTTACGCTTGGCTGCCTCTTCGGCCTTGAGCTTGGCTGCTTCCTCCACTTTGCGCTTGGCCGCTTCTTCCTTCTGGAGTTTGGCTGCTTCCTCCGCCTTGCGCTTGGCCGCTTCTTCTGCCTTTCGCTTTTTTTCCAGCTCGCGTTTCTGCTTGCGAGCCTCCGACTTGATGGCGCGCTCTTTTTTCTTCTTGGCCATCTCGATGTATTCGGCAAGCTTGGGGTGCCGGCCCCCTGCGGAATTGTACCTGCTGAGATTCTTTTCCGCCAAGGCAAAACGCTTGGACTTCTCATATCCCGGCACGTCATCATCCAAATACATCAGGCCCAGATTGTATAAAACCTCTCGATGATCAGGCTGCAAGGCCAAGACTTTTTTGTAGGCAGCCTCGGCATCCGCAAATTGCAAGTCTCCCCGCAGGGCGTTGGCAAGATTCAAATACGCACCGACAAAACGGGGCGCTACGGCCACCGCCTTCCTGAAATGCTCAGCCGCTGAAGTAAAGTCATTGGCGCGATTATACAAAACACCCAGGTTGTTGTGGGCCTCCACAAAGGCATCGTCGAGCTCCACCGCTTTCTTAAATGCCGCGATGGCCGCGGGGGTGTTTTCCATGGCCAGATACACGAAGCCCAAACGATTCTGAATGATCGGATTGGACTTGTCGATCTCACGGGCTTTTTGCAGGATACGTTCCGCCAATTCCACCTTGCCGCGAGCAGAGTAAACCTGAGCCAAGTGGATCATGGCCCCCACGTTCCGCTCATCCATCTGCAAAACGCCCTTGGCCTGCTTTCCGGCGTCATTCAATTTCTTCTGCGCGATCAGAACCGCAACCAATTGGTTGCGCAAGCCCAAGGCCCGCGGCTCCGCCTTGACGGCAGCCGTCACCACGCGCTGGGCCTCCCGCAGACGACCTGCCCGAAGCATGAGATTACTCAAATTGACGATCGACTCAAGATGAGTCGGCTTCAGAGCAATCGCCTTCCGGTATGCTGCCTCGGCATCACCAAATCGCGTTTGTCTCTCAAGCAAGACCGCTTTGTTGTAATGGCACTGCACACAACGAGGGTGCTTGTCAGCCGCTTGCTCGACCAATTTCAACGCCCCGGCGGGATCGCCTTCGGCACTTTGCACGGCAGAGGCAAGCAAGGCCGACGCCTCTTGACCCAACTCAAACTCATCCGGACCGGTGTCCGCGGGAGCCGCCTTCTCCGCTTTCTCGCTCCCCTCCCCCTTGTCCTCATCTGCCTTTCGATCCGCTTCACTCAAAGGAGCCACGGCCTCGTCATCGACCGCATCCTTGTCGCTCTCGACCTTCTTGGTTTCATCGGGCTTGGGCTCCGGGGTCGAAGCGCAGGACGCAAACAAGCCAAGCATGGCCCCAAAAAGCACCAAGCACAAGCTGCGGAAGAAGGTCCTCACCCGAATCCTCTACTTTCCTTCCGGCTTAACGCCGGTCTGCACCACGGCCTGCAGCAAAGGCAGGGCACCGTGACGGTCCACCACCAGGGCCGCCTCGGGCTGCTTCTGCAAGGGGTACTTGATGGGTTCGAATCGATTCAGACTTTCCCGGGTTCTTCGGGTCCATTCGTTGGCCACCTTGAGGCCCTTGCTCTTCTCCATGGTCTCCGCGTATGCGCTTACCGCTTTCTTGATGGGGGCCTCGGCAAACTCTTCCAGTTTGCCCTTGTACATATCGCATTCTTCTTGGTTCAAACCCTTGGGACAGGGTGAATTGATTAACACATCCGCGAAATTCTCATAAAGATATCCGAGTCGATAATAAGCCGCCAAAGTCCAATCGACACGCTTGTATGCAAAAACCTTCCGATAGAGCTCTTCCATCTTTTTGAGCTCCACCGCCTTCTTGTTCAAAACCTTCTTGAGCTTTCGCGGAGAAACCTCAAAGGTAATTTTCTCGTACCGCTTGAGCCGGTGATCGGCCAATTCGAAACGTGCCTTGGCCGCGGACTCCGCGGCCCGACCACCACCAGTCAGCTGATAGCGGTCAAACAACTTCAGAACCGTACTGTAGCCCTTTCGCGCATCCCGATCACGACCCATGGCCACTCGGGCCTCGGCAATTTTCATATGGGCCTGAACCAGCCGCTCTCGCTCGGCCGTATCCCGTCCATAGGTCCGGATGAAGCGACCGAACAAAGCGATGACGCTCTTGTGACTCTTGGACTTGCCCAGCACCACCCCCGCATGGAAAAAGTTCTGGGCCGAGTCCGGCCGATCCTTGAACAACTTGGCATAACGCTCGAAGGCTTCCGCAGCACGCCTGTATTGCTGATCACCCTCCAGCGCCACCGCCGCGTTGTACAAGGCATCACCACGAAACTTGGAGTCCTTGTACTTGTCCACCAAATCCAAGTAGTTGTCGATGGCCTTCTGGAAATCGTAAGCCGCCTCAGCGCTGCCGGCCATCAGAAAAAGGGATTTGTCGGCAAACTCGCTGCTCGAGTACTCCCGAACGATGCGCTCATAAAGACGGCCGGCGGAGACCGGTCGATTGGACAAGGTATAGCAATAGGCTGCGTTGTTGAGCGCCTTGTCCGAATTGCCTCCCTTGGGGTCATCGTCCACAAGTCTGACAAATTCGCCCGCCGCCTCATCCAACGAACGATTGGCCTCCTCCTGCTTGCCGGCTTTGGATGCCTCCTGGCCGGCCGCCATGAGGTTTGAAGCCCTGTTGAAACGCGCCCCCAGCTCGAAAGCTTTCAGGCTCTTCTTGAGTTGCGGGTCTCGGGTCAGGCCAGCCAATTTGCGACTCCAAAGCTCAACCTGCGCCCAATCCTGGGTGATCAAATAGCTCTCGATGATCAAGTTGATG